>JALUHL010000224.1:0-3110 GCA_027053695.1 Ghiorsea sp. | reverse complement strand
ATTTGGTGTTGCCCAAGTGCATGAGCAAAAAGACCATCAAGCCATTGAAGCTTTTAGGCATGTGATTGAGCTGCGCCCAAACTTGGCAGAACCCCATAACAACTTGGCTGCTGTTTATAATAACTTGGGCGATACCCAAGCTGCCATCCATGAGTTGGAAACCGCTTTAGAGAAACGCCCTAATTATACCGTTGCTGAAGAAAATCTAGCTGACCTACATATTAAACTCGCCTTAAAATATTACCGTGATAGCTTAAAACATGGTGCAAATAGCGCCATAGAGCAGCGTTATGCCCGTTTGTTGCGCGTGCGCAACCCTGCCGCAGATACGCAGGATACAGCACCTGCACAACAGGCGAAAAAAGAAGCCCATGTTCCTGTAACTCCGCAATCTATGCCAAAGCCTTATGTTGAAATTCCAACTGTACCCAACCCAAAAAAAGCCGTAAAACAACCTGTGCAAATGCCTAAACCCTATATCGCTAAAGCAAAACCTGCTGGCAATGCCATGCCATCTATTGCTGAAGATAAGTCGATTACTGGCGTGCTCGATGCTTTAGAAGCGTGGCGCAAGGCTTGGTCTGCAAAAAATCTTGATGCTTATTTCAACGCTTATGCCAAAGATTTCAAACCCGATGCTCGCTTTGATTCCATCGCTGCATGGCAAGCTTATAAAAAGCGTGTGATTCAAAACAAAACTTTTATTGATGTGCAGTTTGAAAAAGTAGAAGTCGATATTCCTGCCAGCCGTGATATTGCGCGTGTTCATGTGCTGCAACACTTCCGTTCCAATTCCTACACGGGTGATGACCAGAAAACTATCACCATGAAATATACGCCCCAAGGCTGGAAAATTACTGCAGAGGCTGCCAATCCATGAGTAAAATCTTATTCGCCATATTGAGCCTAACGCTATGCACCGCAGCTTGGGCCAATGAGGTGCGCATCACGCCAGACTTAAGCCAGCGTATGTGGCAAGCTTTAGAGCAGCCTGATGAGCAAATCAACCCTCAAGAGCGCAGCATCTTAGGCGCGACATTAGCGCTTGAACAAAACAACCCTGAAAAAGCACTTATCATGCTGGATACACCTGAAAGCAATGCTGACCCTTTGGCCAACCTTCTCAAAGCAGAAGCGCATCGCCGCGAAGCTTTAAAAGCAGTGTCATCCACGGGTGATTATGCCAAACATCGCAAGCTGACCACCCAGCAATTCGCAGCCATTGACCTTAATGATGATTTGCATGAAGCCACCGTTCGCTTACAAGCCTTTGCTGATAAAATTGATGGCACATCAGGGTTTCCTTTGGATATATTGATGCTTGACCCCAGCGTGCAAAGTGTATTTTTGGTGGATAAGGCGCGTTCACGCATGTTTGTCTACCACCGTGATGCAGATGGCAAATTTGTTCGTGTAGCTGATGAATATGTGGTCACGGGCGCAAAAGGCGGTGATAAAAAAAAGCGGGGTGATGCGCGCACGCCCAATGGCGTATATCGCTTCACATCCATTCGCCATGACCCCGGATTACGCGCTAAATATGGCCCTGTGGTATTCCCCATTGATTACCCCAATTTTTTAGACAAGTTGCATGGTAAAACAGGCGATGGTATTTGGATGCATGGTTATCCCGAATCCAAAAAACGCCGCCCCCCCCAAGACACACGCGGCTGTTTTGCTCTGCCCAACCCTGTGCTAAAACAGATGGAAACTTATGTGAAACCGGGACAAAGCTGGGTGGTGATTGGTGAAAACTTTGCCTTTGGTGACAAAAGCGAACAGGCCGATTTATTAACCTCTATTCAATCCAGCTTGCAAACATGGGAACAAGACTGGGAATCCTTGGATAGCGAAGCCTATTTATCGCATTATCATAAAAAATTTCGCTCAGGAAAACGTGATTTAAACAGTTGGAAACGTTATAAAAGACGCGTCAATGGCAATAAAAAATATATTCATGTTGCTATGGATGATATGACCATCATTCATGACCCTACCCCATGGCAAGAAGGCGAAATGGTGGTCGTTGAATTTCAGCAAAATTATCAATCCAGCAACTATAGCGATAAGGGCAAAAAGCGCTTATACCTTGCCCGCAGCAATGCACAATCCCCTTGGAAAATTTTAATTGAAGAGAGCTTAAAACCATGAGCAAAAAGGATGCCTCTGGCAGCAAAAAAAGTGTGACGACTGAAAGCAAACCTGTTGATTTTAATCAGCGGCGCACCCAAGCCTTGGCTGAGGAAAATTCGCAGCTCAAAGCTTATGTTGCCACTATGATGAGCCGCTTGCGTGAAAACGACCAATTATTTTCCAAGCTGTTTGCGCTTGAGGCCAAAGTGCTTTCTGCAGGTGATCCTGAAGATATGTGCTTCACCTTACTTCGTGAGTTGCGCAGCCAGTTTTCTCTGGATTTGGTTCGCTTTTGGTTTGACCGAGACAGCATCATTGGCAGCAGCAAAATGTCATCCCTATCCGATAATGATTTGATTTGGATTGAAGCCGGCGAGATTACAGCCATGGGGCTTAATCGCCGTGATGTGTGGCTATTACAACTTGAAAAAGATGGGTTCCCTTGGTTGCAAGAGCGCGATGAAGACATCAACTCTTTTGCATTATTGCGCTTAGGCACCCAAGAGAAACCCTTTGGTGTGATTGGCTTAGGCTCCAATGATGAAGGCCGCTTTTCTCCCGAACAAAGCACCGACTTTTTACAACATCTTGCCCAAGTCATCAGCCTAAGTTTGGAACATGCCATTTCGCATCAACGCTTGGCAAGGCTTGCCATTACCGATGCTTTGACGGGCACACAAAACCGCAGGTTTTTGCAGCCTTACAGCCATCAGCCACTCTCCAGTTGGTTTGGCAAAGGTGTGCCTGTCGCTGCATTATTTTTTGATATGGATGATTTTAAAGGGGTGAATGATCGCTTGGGGCATGCAGCAGGCGATGAGGCGTTACAAGGTATCGCTGATATCATTCGCAATCATGTTCGAGCCCAAGACCCTTTGATTCGTATGGGTGGTGATGAGTTCGTCTTATTGTTGCCAAGCTGCCAAGAAGAAAAAGCCATGAACATTGCAGAAAACATACTCAAAGATGTGCAAAAG
>JALUHL010000223.1 GCA_027053695.1 Ghiorsea sp. | reverse complement strand
CTTGTGCCGGGCGACCCTGTGGATGCGCTTTTGGGCGAAACAGCACTTGCTGCTGATAAAGAAGCTTTGCGTAAAAGCATGCATTTGGATGAACCATTGTATGCGCAATATATCAATTATATCGGTGGCTTAACCCAAGGTGATTGGGGAAAATCAATCATCAGCCAGCGTGATATTTGGACATTGATTACCGAGCGACTACCCGCCACAGCCAAGCTTGCTGCCACCAGTTTATTGCTTGCTATTATTTTAGCGCTTCCTTTGGGCATGATTGCTGCCCGCTTTCAAAACAAACCGCAAGATAAGCTAGCGATGACCTTCTCGCTGCTCGGTGTATCCATTCCAAACTTTTGGTTGGGACCCATGTTGATGTTGGTTTTTTCTGTGTTTTTAGGTTGGTTTCCCGTGTCGGGCATGGCTGCCTCAGGCAGTATTATTTTACCAACCATTGCCATGGGCACGGCACTAGCGGCGGTGTTGTCGCGCATGGCAAGAGCAAGCTGGCTAGAATCCATGCAGTCGGATGCGATTCGCACGGCGCGAGCCATGGGTGTATCTGAAACCACATTGTGGTGGAAACACTCTGCGCGTATGACGGCGATTCCCGTGGTGACCATGTTTGCGCTTCAAATGGGTGCGGTGCTTGGTGGAGCGGTGATTACAGAAACCGTATTTGATTGGCCAGGGCTTGGATTATTAACGATTGAGGCGATTCAGCGCAGAGATTATCCCTTGGTGCAGGGTTGCGTGCTTATCATTGCCTTGTTTTATGTGTTGGCAAACTTGTTGGCAGACTTATTGAATTTATGGCTAGACCCAAGGCAGCGGGCGCAATGAAGTTTATCCAAGTGATACCCAAAAGTGTTTATGCTTGTTTATTGCTTCCAGCATTGGTGTTGCTGGTGGGCGCTGTGCAGTCGGTGGATGGGCATGCGGTTGATTTAGCGCAAGTGTTAAGTGGTTCAACAAGCGCGCATTGGCTAGGCACGGATGTGTTGGGGCGAGATATTTTAGACAGGCTAGCTGAAGGTATTGGCTTATCTTTTTCGGTTGCATTAAGTGTGATGAGTTTATGTGCGGTGGTGGGTATCACCGTGGGTATGATTGCTGCATGGTCTGGTGGCTGGGTGGATAGTTTGCTGATGCGCTTTGTCGATATTGTGCTTTCATTCCCCGGCATTTTATTGGCGATAGCGCTTGCTGCAGTGCTTGGCCCTGGCGTAGATAAACTGATTATTGCGCTTGCTGCCGTGGGCTGGGTGGGGTTTGCGAGATTGACCAGAGCGCAAGTGTTATCCCTGAGACATGCGCCATACATTGAAGCTGCCATTGCTAGCGGTCAAAACACCATACATATCGCTACCAAACATTTGCTACCCAATATCGCTGCACCACTTTTGATTGAAGCAAGCTTTGGTTTGGCAGCCGTGATGATTGGTGAGGCAGGGCTTTCATTTTTGGGCATTGGTATTCAGCCGCCGAATGCATCATTGGGAACCATGATTAAAGAAGGCTCGCAACTGATGTTGGTTGCCCCCATGCAGGTTGTTTATCCAGGTTTAATGCTGTTTCTCCTTGTGATGAGCGCAAACCTTGCAGGCGATGCGCTACGAGATTATCTGGATGTGCGCAGTAAGAGGTAAGACAGATTACTTTATCGGAATAGCGTAGTACATTTTTGATGATGCTGAGCAAGGCTCATACTCATCAGGTTTGTAGACCTCTAGGTCGGGTGCAGATGTATGCTGTTGACCTGATTTAAGCAACCAGCTTGAATAGATATAGTTTATGGTATCGTTGAGGTTTTTCATATCACCTTGGTGCGTAAACTTTGCGTAGGTACTCGATACAATTTCAATACTTTTCATGCCGCTAGGGATTGAAGAAATATCTGATACAGCGATTGCTGCATAATATTCTAAGAGGTCGCTATTCTTATCCGTTTGTT
>JALUHL010000222.1 GCA_027053695.1 Ghiorsea sp. | reverse complement strand
GTGGATGATATGGTGGGGTGATTTGATTCTGGCGCGTAAGATTGCCCAGAAGTATGGTTTCTACCAAGGCGTGGATAGCCCTGTGTTATCGTTTGCCTTGCCCAAAATACTGGTGTATGTGTTGCTAGTTTTGATGGGGTTTGCCAATATGGCGACAGGAAACTTACAATACCTCGCCTTGAGCGGTGTGATTGTTTTGGCGGCTTTGATTGCTGTGCAGGGTATTGCTGTAGGTCATGCGTGGTTGAAAAGTAAAGGCATGGGCAATGGCGTGCTGGTGATGTATGTGATGTTATTTTTTTGGTCCTTTGTGTTGGTGATTTTCACGCTCATAGGGCTGCTTGATATGTGGTTTAATTTTCGCCGAAATTTTGTTTCGGCAACAGGAGAAAAATGATGGAATTAATTCTTTTGGAACGTGTGGAAGGGCTTGGTAACGTTGGTGACGAAGTCAAAGTTCGTGACGGTTATGGTCGCAACTTCCTTTTACCTCAAAACAAAGCGGTGCCTGCTGATGCTAGCAACCGTAAAGTGTTTGAGCGTAGACGCGCTGTGCTTGAAGAGCAACAACGCACTGTGCTTGAAGCAGCACAAGCCGAAGCTGAGAAAATGTCTTCGCTTAACTTATCCGTGGTTCGCGCAACTTCAGATGGAACGCACTTGTATGGTTCGATTGGTGCGAATGAATTGGCAGCTTTGATTAATGACGAAGGTTACGAAGTTGAACGCCGCGACATCTTGCAAGATACACCCATTAAAGAAGTGGGTGAGCAAGAGTTTCGTGTGCGCTTGCATCCTGATGTGATGGCAACAATTAAAATTGTTGTTGAAGCGGAAGCTACTGCTTGATTGAAGAAGGAAATGCCCCGCCGCGTGAACTTGATTTACGCGAGCGGGTTCCTCCTCATGCTCGGGATGCCGAGTGTGCGGTTTTGGGCGGCATCATGCTGGATCCAGAAGCCTTGGAACAACTCGAAGGCATACTATTGCCTGACCACTTCTATGTGGCAGCCAATGGTTCAATCTTTCATGCGATTCAAACTTTGGCAGGTGAAAACAAACCTGTTGATGCCTTAACGGTTAAAGATTATTTGGAACAAACCGATGCATTGGATCAATGCGGCGGGGAAGCTTATTTGGGCGATTTGATTTCGCTTATCCCAACCTCTGCCAATGTGCGCCATTATGCTGAAATTGTGCGTGAGCGCGCCATCCTTAGGCAGCTGCTCAAAGTCTGCTCGAATATATCACAAGAAGTGTATGAAAACCCTATCAAACCTGTGGGTGAACATTTGGATACATCTGAATCTCAAATGCTGGCTGTGGCAGAGAGCTTTAGCCAAACCAAACCGACTTTCCAAGGTTTGAAAGACTTGATTCAAGAAGGTTATCAAGAGTTACAACGCCGCTATGAAGACCAAAGGAAAATTACAGGCATTGCCACTGGTTTTTCCGATTTGGATGATAAAACAGCGGGTTTACAACGTGGTGATTTGATTGTGATTGCAGGTCGCCCAAGTATGGGTAAAACAGCTTTTGTGATGAACTTGGCGCAAAATGCAGCGCTTCGCGATGTTAATCCCAATGTGATTGCGGTATTTTCCTTGGAAATGTCTGCGCAGCAGATTGGTATGCGTTTATTGGCGGCTGAGTCGCGCGTGGATATGTCTAAAATGCGTACAGGCAGCTTTGCCAGCGATGATTGGCGTAAGCTTGCATCAGGCACAGGCAAACTGGCTGAAGCCAATATCTTTGTGGATGATACACCTGCGATTTCTGTGCTTGAAGTGCGCTCAAAATGCCGCCGGTTAAAACGCGAGAAAGGCCGCTTGGATTTGGTGTTGATTGATTATCTTCAGTTGATGACGGGTAATGCCAATGCAGACCGTAAAGATTTGGAAATCAGTGAAATGACACGCTCACTCAAAGGTTTAGCCAAAGAGCTGGATGTGC
>JALUHL010000221.1 GCA_027053695.1 Ghiorsea sp. | reverse complement strand
GCAAACTTCACCATGCCGTCACCATAGACTTTTTCAATGTCCATTTTGTTTTCGTAGCGGTTAAATATTTGAATTTCAAAGCCTTGGCTCATGGTCGGGTATTCCTTGTTCTTCTTATGCTTAGGTGGAAGGTATCATGTGAATTAAAGTGAGCAAAGAAAGATACAAATGCCATTAACAAGAAACCTACTAGTAGCTAACTAGAAATAATGTGTTTTTAATACTTTTTAGAAGTTAGAGGGGGGCATAACTCTTGTGTTTTTTTAATTGAACATTTGCATCCACCAAGTTTAATGGACTTTTTTATCAATGCATTTGCTTCTTCACATTTATTCCTTTTAGCTAAAATTAATGCTTGAAGTGCATATCTTTTGCCTTGTTTATAATCGGAATGAATTGTATCAAGTAAGTTGCTTGCAAGGTCAAGGGAGCCTTCATCAATAAGCGAATCAACAACGCTAAGACGCTTCTTAACCTCTCTAAGCTGTTGATAATCAATGTCTTCAGGCTGATTATGAGTCAAGCTATCTTCGACAATAGATTTTCCATCTGCTAGAACAAATGATGCTTGGTTGTATGGAGTGGCCTCATTGATAAAACTACCATTACTTTTAAATGCTGATATTTTTACTGTATATTCAAAAGATGAATCTGGAACAGTTATTGTTTTTAAAGTCGCAAGCTCTAAAGAACTAACGTTCACTTTTCTAGATGCTACACTTCTATACGTCGTAGACGAGCCTTCGCGTTCCAGACTTTTGACATCAATGATATAATAGTCAGCCTGTTTAACAGGAGACCATTTAATCGTGGCATTTTCTATTTTAACGGGTGCTTCTTTAGTGTCCTCGGTTGGCCAAAGAACTTTTATGGTCGGTTTTATACGAAAAACCACTGGGTTACTACTGTCATTTGAAGCGATAACTTTAATACCTTTACTAGAGAACCAATCATATTTTGAATAATCTTTATGAGCCTTAGATTCTTTCCCAGTTATTATTATCATACCTTTACTCTTAACAGGAGCATTCTTCCATTTTTCTATGCTTAGACTGTTGATATAATTGATGTTTTCTTTGGCAGGAATATGGATGGTGCCATTCTCATCTGATGTAAGTAAGTCAGTTCTATATTTACCATTAACATTAAACCTAACAGATATTCCCTTTGCAGGTTCATTGTTGTGGGTAAAGAGTATGTCTATTGAGTAATCCCCTTTTGGTAAAGGTGGGGGCGAGGTTATGCTATGATCAAATCCACCAAAGGTTTCATTTAAAAAAAAGAAAGAGGAAGCAAAAGTCCTGTTGTAGCTAACATGAGGTTTTGGTGATGATTTGGATAGGTTTTGGGATGAATAAAAGCCTAATATGGATAGAAAAAGAAGGGAAAAACTAGTCATGAATAATGTCAAGAAAAGAGAGCCGAATACTCCTAGTATTGTCCAATACCCTGTTGTGTTTATGTTAGTTTTTTGTGAGTCAATAAATGCAGATATAGCGCTAATTAGGAGCAAGCTGATATAAAAAACAGCAAAGTTAAGAATAATGCTGTCCATCCCCGATAAAATACTGGTTTCAAGAGGATTGTCATTGCTCGAATTAAGATTATTGATTTGGAAGAAGAATGCCCAATAAAGTAAAGCAAAACTTATAACCGCTACACTAAAAAAGAAGATTGCTTTGTCCCATCGCCGATTAATAAAGTGACCACCAATGCCTGTTGAAAGTGTTAGTAAGGCGGTTAAAAAATGGCGCATAGGATACCCCTCTATATATTACGTTAGTGCTTCTAGTTTAGCTTTAGCGTTTTCTAGCTCAGTAAGTTTGGTTTCTAACTCCGCCAAGTCCGCGCGAGCTTTGGCAACCACAGCTTCAGGTGCGCTGGCAACAAACTTGTCATTGTTTAAACGACCTTTGAGCCCACCCATTTCTTTTTCGATTTTGTCCATATTTTTTGCAACACGGGTCAATTCTTCGGCAACATTCACCAACCCTGCAAGTGGCAAGAAGATTTTAAGCTCAGAAAGCGGGGCAAGGGCTGCATTTTCCACTTCCGCATCGGCATCCAACCATGCAATGTTTTCCAGCTTGGCTAGGCTCATCAAAAGCTTTTCTTGCGGCGCAAGGGCTGCTTTAAGCTCATCGGACACTGCAAAGTGTGCTTCGATTTTCTTGCCCGGAGACACATTCATTTCACCACGAATTGAGCGAATCGCATTCACAATATCCATGATGCGTTGCATGTTGGTGACAGCATTAGCATCGGTAAAATAATCAGTATGCCATTCGTCTGTCACCAACCTTGCATCCTCGCCGTGCAATTCCTGAAAAATTTGCTCGGTGATAAATGGGCAAATCGGGTGCAATAAACGCAACCAACCATCAAGTGCTGTGAGCATCACAATTTGGGTTTCGCGTTTATCTTCTGCATCGCCTTTGTAGAGCGATGTTTTCGCGGCTTCCACATACCAATCGCAATAGGTGCCCCAAATAAAGCTGTAAAGCGTGCCTGCGGCTTCATTAAAGCGGTATTCTTCCAAAGCTTTGTGCACATCTTTGGCGCATGTGTTCAATTCGGATAAAATCCAACGGTTCACATCATTTTTAGGCTCAATGCTTGTATCAGGCTTGGCATCTTCACGGTTCATAAACACAAAACGCGAGGCATTCCAGATTTTGTTCATGAAATTGCGGTTAGACTCAATGCGTTTGACATCCAATTTCACATCGCGACCCGGTGTTGCCATGTGCGCCAAAGTAAAGCGAAGCGCATCTGCGCCATAAGCTTTAATCATTTCTAGTGGGTCAACCACATTACCCTTGGATTTGGACATTTTTTGCCCATCTTTATCCCGAATAAGGGCATGGATATAAATATCTTTAAATGGCTCTTTGCCTGTAAACTTCTTGCCCATCATAATCATGCGGGCAACCCAGAAAAAGATAATATCAAAGCCAGTGACCAACACATTGGTGGGGTAGAACTTCGCCATATCCTCGCTATCGCTTTTACCATCCCAACCCAATGTTGAGAAAGGCCATAGGCCTGATGAAAACCAAGTGTCCAACACATCTTCATCTTGTTTGATATTTTTAGAGCCACAACCGCCACAGCAGTTGGGCGTTTCTCTGTCCACAGTGATATGGTCGCAGTCCGCGCAATACCAAGCAGGGATTTGATGCCCCCACCAAAGTTGCCGCGAAATGCACCAATCTTGGATATTGCGCATCCATTCAAAGTAAGTTTTTTGCCAGTGTTCAGGCACAAACTTAATCTCACCTGATTCCACAGCTTCAATGGCAGGGTCTGCCAAATCTTGAATGGCAACATACCATTGGTCGGTTAAATACGGCTCAATCACGGCATGAGAGCGGTCACCACGACCAACCTTGTGTTCATGCTCTTCAACCTTATACAACAAACCTTCGGCTTCCAAATCGGCAATGATGTGTTCCCGCGCTTCATATCTATCCAAGCCTACATATTGCTCAGGGATAAAATCTTCATTGTTGATGTGTGCGGTGTTGGTGAAAATATTAAGCATGGGCAAATCATGGCGTTTACCAACTTCATAATCGTTAAAATCATGGGCAGGGGTTATTTTCACACAACCTGTACCAAATTCAGGGTCAACATATTCATCGGCAACCACAGGGATGGTACGATTACACAAAGGAAGAATAAGCTCTTTACCAATCAAATCTTTATAGCGTTCATCGGATGGATGAACAGCAACCGCGCCATCGCCCAATAATGTTTCTGGGCGGGTGGTGGCAACAATCACATGTTGACTTGGGTCATCGGCGTGGGGATATTGAATATGCCAGAAATGACCTGCTTCTTCCTCATGTACCACTTCCAAATCAGATACAGCCGTTTCAAGCACAGGGTCCCAGTTCACCAAACGCTTGCCACGATAAATCAAACCTTCTTCAAACAAGCGCACAAACACTTCTTGCACAGCAGCAGAAGAACCTTCATCCATGGTGAATCGTTCACGCGACCAATCAATAGAGAAGCCCAAATGCTTCATTTGCCCTAAAATCGTGCCGCCAGATTCAGCTTTCCATTCCCAAACTTTTTCGATGAACTTCTCACGCCCCAAATCACGGCGGTGAACACCTTGGGCATCAAGCTGACGCTCGACCACCATTTGCGTGGCAATACCTGCATGGTCTAGCCCCAATTGCCAAAGCACTTCTTTGCCCATCATGCGCTGCCAACGAATCAAAATATCCTGAATCGTGCCCGAAAAAGCATGACCCATATGCAGGCTGCCTGTCACATTTGGTGGGGGCAGGGTGATGCTGTATTGCCCTTGTCCATTAGGATTAGGCTTAAAAGCATCAGAATTTAACCACTGTTCGGTGGTTTTTGGTTCCATAGCTTGCGGGTTGTATGCTGTTGGCGAATCGCTCATGTGTTGTGTGTTCCTAATTATTAATATGTAAGTATGTTTGTTTTTCTTTAATCGTCTTGTTTATCAGACTGATTGGCTAAATGCTCTAGCAAGGCATCGCTAATCAATTCAGGCAGAATCTGTTGCAAATGCTGATTGATTTTGATGCGCACTTCATCGCTGACCGCTTCAATCAAGGGGTCTAATTCATCAGGATTAAGAGAGACAAGCTCTTCTTGTAGGGCATTTTGTGTCTCATTTTCCATTTCGGTTTCAACTGTTTTAGTGTATTCTACTTTTTTAGCTTCCACCTCATCGGTATCTTGAATGGCATCGTGAACAAATGCTTCAACAAGCTCTTTATCTAACACTTCAATATCATAAACTGTGTCTTCATTCATAGCTTCACTAATATCAAAGGTAATAGTGTCATCAGATGCAATGACATCAAAAACCGCATCAAATTCACCTTTCTTGTTGTCTTTGATGTTGCCATCTGTTTCTACTTCGTGTTCAGTGCTTTCTTGGGCGGGGTGTTCTTCTTCAGTTTTGCTAGCATCAGCCTCGTCTTTATGCTGGCTAGAAATAATAGGTGTTTCGCCAAAGGTGAAAGGTTCTTCTTGTGTTTCCCCCTCAACTTTTGGCTCTGAACTGCCTTCTTCAAGAGCTTCTACTTCAATCGTTGGGCTATGGTTCATTTTGTCTGTTTCATTTGCTTCTTCAATGACTTCAAGCGCACCTTTATCTGAAGTTTCATGCGTTGCTTCTACACTTTCATTTTCAATAGAAACTTCTTCGGGTTCATCTTGAGTAGTGCTGGCTTGGGCTGCCCAAAGCGGCAACGATTCTTGTGCGCTGGGCTCTAAAAACTCTTCTGTGAGCACAATGCGTGGTCTAGGGGCTTGCTCATCATCTTCGTTTGTTTCTTTTGCAGCATCGTCTATCTCTGCTTTGTCTTCCCCAGTTTCATCGACTTCAGTTTTATCTGTTTCAGTTTCTGTGGCTTGTTCTTCATCAGCTTTAGCGCTTTCAGCAGTATTGGGATTATCGTCCAAAGGCTCAAAAGGTTGAAGTTTGGATGCTGTACCTGCGGCTTGTTCAGCGGTAGATGAAAGACCCAAAGCATCTTCTGATTCGCGAGCAGCTTGCTCAACTACCTCTTTGCGCTCTTGGGTTACAGATGTTTTTTCATCTTTACCTGCAAGCATATCATCAATACTGGCTAAGATTTCATCAATGTCGCGTTCATCTTTTTTGCTGCTCATGCGGCTATGATAGGTTGGTTTAATTCTATGAGCAATGGCATGATGTTCAGCAGCGGCTTAAACATAAAGATAAACCGCAAAAAAGTGGCATGTGCTGCCCAGTAAAACCAAGATATGAAAGATGGCGTGGTTGAGTGGAATCGCTTTGATGCTGTAAAGCACTGCACCGATTGTGTAAGCCAAACCGCCTGCAACCAATAGCCTTAAACCTTGGGGTGCGAGGTTGTCCATCAAAGGTTGGATCGCGAATACAATCATCCATCCCATCAAAACATACATGGATGTGGACAAGATTTTGAAGCGACCCGTATAAAATAATTTGAGTATAACGCCGATAAAAGCCATGCCCCAAGTGGTTGCAAAAATGATCCAGCCCACCATGCCATGCAGGGTAATAAGGGTGAATGGTGTGTATGTGCCTGCAATGATGATATAAATGGCAGCATGGTCAAAAATTCACAAATGATTGCGTAGAGCAGGCTCTTTTGCGCTATGGTAAAGCGATGATGCAGTGTATAAAACAATCAAACTGACACCAAAAATGATAAAGCTTACGATATGCCAGATATCGCCAATTTGAAGCGCTTGACGCACCAAAAAGATAAGTCCAATGCAGCTGAGTATGATGCCCAGCACATGCGAATAAATATTGATGCGTTCTTCAAGAGGCGAATAAAACTTAGCCACTTGCTGGGTGCTCATGGTTTAACTTTGCTCGGCGAGCAAGGCTTCTGCGCGCTTTAAATCATCGGGCGTATCCACACCCAAACAATGAAAGTCACCTGAAGTGACGGCAATAGGGTAACCATGGTGTAAGACACGCAACTGTTCCAACTGCTCGATTTTCTCTGTTTTGCATGGGGCTAGCGATGAGTATTTAAGTAGGAAATCACGGCGATAAGCATACAAACCTACATGCTGCTGCATATCGGTGGAGGAAAGCGCATCCTTGTTTCGTGGAAACGGGATGGGCGCGCGGCTAAAATACATGGCATGGCCTAAAGCATTGCACACAAGCTTGACCACATTGGCATCTTCAAAATCGGCTGCTTGGCGGATGGGGTGAGCCAGTGTCGCCATTTGCAAATCGGCTTGCTCAGCAAAAGGGGCAACCACGGCTTGGATGGCTTGTGGGTCAATCAAAGGC
>JALUHL010000220.1 GCA_027053695.1 Ghiorsea sp. | reverse complement strand
TTTTGTCCCACATTTGATGCATCACTGCATCCCTTCCAATCACTGCGCAACGCTGCATACCTTGCAACAGTTGCAGCACTCGCTGCGAAAGCATATCAAACATACGCTGCTGCAACACTTCCCACTGTGGTAACTGCGGCGAAAAGTCACGCTTCAATATGCTCAATCGCTTGTCAGACAAAGCTTTTAAGCATGCTTCATCCATGCAGAGGTAAGCGCCTCTACCCGGTATTTTCGCCAACAAATCAGGCCAAATTACCCCCGCATCATCCACCACCAAACGCATCAAATCCTGTTTATCGCAAACTTTGCGACACGCAAAACATGTCCGTTGCGCCGATTGCTTCAAACCCTTGGTCATACAAAGAACCTAAGGCAATCAGTCTTTAAACCAACCGCAAGCTTCACGCGCTGCAATAATCAAAGCATTGAGCTGCTCTTCTTCCAAGCCCACAATAGGCTCAACTTCATCGCTAGCTGCATCTGCCAACGCATTGGCGCTGACAATACCTTGCAAGGTCAAAGCTTCTGCAACCTCGCCCGTCATACCTTCAACATCCATCAATGCCACCAACGGCTCATCACCATCTTCTTCAAGCGCTGAACTCAACAAACCATTACGCGCACGGCTTTGCAGCTCTTCAGCCAATGCTTCTTCCATGCCTTCCATCGCCATAAGCTCAGAAATATCGCAATAAGCCACATCAGAAAGTGACATAAAACCTTCAGCCACAAGCAATAGCGAGAAATCTTCATCAATATCAAGGCCAGCCATAAATGCTTCTTTAGCAGCCTGCACTTCAGCTGCACGCTTCTCTTTCTCATCACCCAAGGTCATGATTTCAACTTTCCAACCTGTTAGCTCAGATGCAAGGCGCACATTTTGGCCACGGCGCCCAATCGCAATGGCAAGCTGATCTTCAGCCACCGCCACCTCAATCGTGCCAGTATCTTCATCCACCAATACGCGCTCAATTTCAGCAGGCGCTAGAGCATTGACTACAAATGCAGCAGGATCTTCTGTCCATTCGATAATATCCACTTTTTCGCCATGTAATTCATTCACCACAGCTTGTACACGCGCACCGCGCATACCCACACAAGCACCCACGGGGTCAACCCCAACATCCGTTGAAATCACAGCAATCTTACTGCGTGAACCTGGGTCACGTGAAATCGCTTGGATAGCAACCATACCATCTTGAATTTCTGGAACTTCTTGCTCAAATAATTTAAGCACCATGCCTGCATCAGCACGCGATAAATACACCAACGCACCTTTAGGCTGATTGCGAACTTCGCGTAAATATGTACGTACCCTGTCACCTTGACGGAAGGATTCCCTAGGCAATAAATCTTCGCGGTACATCA
Organism: Ghiorsea sp.; assembly: GCA_027053695.1. GTDB lineage: Bacteria > Pseudomonadota > Zetaproteobacteria > Mariprofundales > Mariprofundaceae > Ghiorsea. Next base: position 18,265 of record JALUHL010000220.1, on the reverse strand, counting down.
CGCCTTCACCACGACCCAAATCAACATAAACATTGCCGCGCTCAACACGCTTCACAATACCGACCACAATTTCACCCACGCGAGGTTCATATTCAGCCACCACTTGCGCACGTTCTGCTTCGCGGATTTTTTGGTTGATTACCTGTTTTGCTGTTTGTGCCGCCACACGGTCTAGCTCAATAGGCTCTAACGGCTCTTTAAATGTTGTTCCAATCTCGGCATTTTTATCAATTTTCTTAGCTTCTTCTAAAGTCAGTTCATTTTCTTCATCTTCAATTTCGCCATCTTCAGGCTCAACCACAGTACGCACATGAAACAAGGAAATCTCGCCCGTTAAGCGATCAATAATCGCTTCCACCGCTTTGGTGCCATATGTGCGGCGCGCTGCTGTTTTTAATGCTTGCTCCATGGATTCAAGCACAAGCTCACGCTCTACTGATTTTTCACGCGCAACCGCGTCTGCTACTGCCAACATATCTGCGTTCATAGTTCACAACCCTTCAACATCATTTTAATTTAACTTCTTTTCTTCGCGTTTGATTTCCCGCGTTTATTCTTTTTCTTACCTTCGCCAGAGACTTTGCCCCAGTTTACAGTACGAATAATTTTACTTGTTTCTTCAAGGTTGATGATATGCTCACCTTTTTTGCCACCGACGCGCAAATCACCATCTGCATTCAAACCAAGGTTTTCACCTTCCAATACAGGGCGACCATCTTCAAAACTGATTCTTAACCAGTCACCTTCGTAGCGTGCAAAATCTTTTGCTGTGGTCAGCGGCCAATCAAAGCCAGGAGAGCTGATTTCCAAGTTATATTTGCCCGGAATTAAATCTTCAGCATCCAACTGCAAAGACAAACCCTTGCTTAAGCGGCGAAGCGCTTCCACACCTACACCACCTTTTTTATCCACCACCACACGCACCAGCTTGGTTTCTTTGCCGCCGCCCAACACAACACCCATAAAATCAATCTCAAGCTCATCCACAATGGGCTCTGCTAATGTTTTAATGATGCTTTCAATATCAGCCACTTAGCCATCAACCTCGCTTCGCATTCAGCCTACTTCAACCTATAAAAACAAAAAAAGCGAGCCGCAGCCCACTTTTAACATTGCGCAGTATAATGTTTTACATGTTTATATCAAGCCCAGCATTCAAATGTGCTTTTGAAGACTATCAAACACAAGCTTTAACATAGCTTCAGCTCTTGCTGGCTGGGACGCTTCCACATAGCAACGCAGTTCAGGCGCATTGCCCGATGGGCGAAGATGCACCACCTCTTCAGAAACAAAGCTTACGCGGAAACCATCGGTTTCATCCGTGCTTTTCACCTCACCAAACATATGCTCTAACCAGCCCCTATCTTGATGAAAGTCTTGATGCAAACCTTGACGCAAGTCTGCGAGCAACTTCTGGCTTGCAGCAGTGGTGATACCTTGCAGCCTATCGCTTGCTGTAAAGCGTTGCGGCAATGTTTGCATCAACTCAGATATACTCACGCCCTCTTGAATCGAAGCCATGATAATAGCTAAGGGTACAATCACTGCATCTCGGGTTGGCAATGCAGCCAATGTTTGACCAGCTTGTTCAATATTCGATGCCGTTAAGAACCCACCATTGGCTTCATAACCCACAATATTCTTTTCACCTTTTTCTAGCAGCCTATTCATCACTTCAATCACAAAGGGAGAACCAATGCGGGTGCGCTGCACCGACTTAAAATAACCACTTTTTTCAACCGCAGTATTGCAGCTTACAGGTGTCACTACATGCCTTGCACCCAAGTATTGGGCGCAAACAATGCCTGCCACATCACCACGCAACCACACCCCTTTTTCATCGCTGACCAAAGGTCTATCGCCATCACCATCAGCAGACACAATGCAATCCAGCTTATGTTCAGTCACCCATTGTTTAGCCAACTTCACATCTTCTTCACGCACGGCTTCCGTATCCACAGGAATAAATGTTTCAGAAAAACCAAGCTTGACCACATCAGCACCCAAACCTTGCATCACATCAGCAAGCACACCACGCGCCACCGATGAATGTTCATACACACCAATGCGTTTACCTTTTAAACAATTTTGCGGAAAGAAATTCATATACCGTTGCACAAATTCTGTATAAGCATCGTGCGTTTCGTCCGCCCAAGCAAAGCTTTCTTTCATCATGCCTTGCTCATCAAATAAATCTTCATCAAGAGCCACTGTACGCGAGCACATGCCTTGTTCATCATGCTTTAAAATTTCACCTTCAGGCTTATAAAACTTAATCCCATTTCTATCATCAGGGATATGGCTACCTGTCACCATCATGCTCGCGATACCACGCTGCATGGCATAAGCCGCCACCGCTGGCGTAGGCACAAATCCACAGTTCACAGGCTTAAACCCTGCTTTTTCAATCGCTAGGCCAACAGCCTGCATGATGCGAGGGCTACTCGGGCGATAATCCCCTGCCACCGCCACGGATGAACCTGCTTGAATGAGATTCTCCGCTTCAAGGTAGTCCAGAAATGCCGTGGTATAAGCAAAACAAACGCGGTCTGTCATATCCACAACCAATCCACGCGCACCTGATGTACCAAACTTAACACCACTTGTTTCCATCAATATGGAAACACTAACTTCATTCATCAGCACAACTCACTCTTACCCTTCTACTTTAACCAATTTAAAAAGAACCTTCCTCAAATCTTTCGCCTTAAAAGGTTTGCGAATAAAATCATCTGGCTGGTCTACTCCATCCAATTGCCCTGTTTCAATCTCGCTATATCCAGATACAATCACTATTGGCACATCAGGGTTAATTTTCCTCATTTCTATCATGGCATCAATGCCACCCATAATGGGCATAGTCATATCAACAAGCACTGCTTTAATATTGGCATGATGCTCCTGAAACACATTTACACCTTCATGCCCATTCTTCGCCGTTAGCACATCAAAATCTAATTTGGATACAAACCTTTCTGCAATTTTGAGTACACTTTCTTCATCATCAACGATGAGAACCGTGCCGTGACCAGTCCCGTCCCTCAACTCTCCTGTTTCTACAATTCTAGAAGCACTTTCTTGCTCACAGGCTGGGAAAGCAACTCTAAACACTGTTCCTTCACCCTCATCGCTTTTAACCATGAGCGCTCCATTATGAGAACGCACAATACCTAATACTGCAGCCAGACCCAGACCATTACCCTGCTCTTTTGTTGTGTAAAAAGGGTCGAAGATTTGTTTCATCACTCCTGAATCCATACCACAACCTGTATCTTTGATTTCTAACACTACGTAGTCGCCTTGAGACAAATCGCCGCTACTATATGTTAAGCCTTCAAATTTTTCATGCCGATGAAATACACCTATCGTGATTTTAATTTCGCCTGTTGATTTTCCAATGGCATCAGCCGCATTGATGATAAGATTAAGTATAATTTGTTTAATCTGAGACACATCACCTTCAATCAAAGGTACTTTCTTGGCAACTTTGATATTAACCTTGATATAACTGGGCACTGATGCCAAAACCAATGTGCTCATGGAGCGCACCAATTCGAAAAGGTCAACAATCTCAGATGTATATTTTCCTTTACCTGCATACGCCAACATTTGCTGGCACAAATCAGCAGCGTGCTCACAGCCTTCATCAATACTCGCAAGATATTCTTCAGCACTTGCTACGTCTTTCACCTCATCTCTAAGCAGCTCTGCATTCCCAGAAATTCCTGTAAGCAGGTTATTAAAATCATGGGCGATGCCGCCCGCCAACACACCCAAAGATTCTAATCTCTGCCCATGTTCTCGCTGCCTTTCTAAATTTTGCCGCTGCTCTTCATGTTGTTTATGCTCTGATAAATCACGAATTGTAATCATATACGATTCTTTTCCATCGAAGGAAATAGGATGCGACTGAACCTCAACAGGAATAACCGAACCATCTTTGCGAGCATACTTCTGCTCCACTTTTGGTAGTTTTTCTTTTGTTTTCACCATGAGGTTTACGCGCTCTAAAACCATAGCTTTATAGTTTGGGTGCACGTATTCAAGAATCGAAACCCCAATAATATCATCCAATTTTTCTTCGCCGATAAGTTTTAAACAGGAAGGATTCATATACACCCATTTTTCATCTCTAAACACGCCCACAGCATTTAAGGAATGATTTAAAAGCGTTAGATACCTATCCTCGCTTTCCTTTAATGCGAGTATGCCATCTAAATTTTTCAGCCTCATATTTTTTAATTCCATGATGTATCGCTCAACATACAAAGAAAAATAAGACGCAAATATAATCATCACAAGATATGCCAAAGCGATATAGGGTGCTTTTCCCCAACCCCAGTAGACTTCCAAACCTTGCTGTTTAAACATAATGCCTGTAGCAACACATACTATTGCAAAGATACCCCCCCATAGCACGGCATTCCTGCAACCCACCAAATAACTGGTGAAGTATGGTAGACCAATCACCCATATGTACGCAACGTCTCCAACGGCTGGAAAAAACATAAAAACAAAGGTGAGTATTGAAATGTGGGCGACACAAATATGGGTCAACAACCGCCCTCGTATTTTCGTGTTGAATGTTAAGGAAATGAGGCCTGTGATGCTTAATAGTGCTTCTGTATAAGCAACCACAATGTGCCCTGCCTTGAAATTTAAAATACTGAATACACCTACAATAACGACAAATAAAGAGAGGAAAAACTTCGACTTTTGATGTCGGATATATTCCCATTTTGTTCCCTCAATATCCATATCGCTTTCAAGCTCTTGAATTACGCTCCCTTCTTTCATAACGCCCCCCCGGCCTATCTCAGATGCCCAACTCGCACCTAATCAGAACGAAAAACCATGCCACACTTATCATAAACAATCAATCTAACCCCAGTATTTCACGCATCGCTGCCATATGCGCGTCGACTTCAGCTTTACTTTCTGCCCTGTCTTCTTCCGAGCCAGAATCTTCATCCACCCAGTTGAGCACATCTTCATCAATTTCTTTGAGAAAAGGCGAAGGTCCCATTTTTTCGACCTGCCCAAATTTCTTTTGTGCTTTGGCATAGCTCAAGGTCAAACGATGGCGCGCTCGGGTCATCGCCACATACATCAACCGCCGCTCTTCTTCCAAGCGATTTTCTTCCAAGGCTGTTTTATGCGGAAATGTGCCCGCTTCCATACCCACTACAAACACATGTGAAAATTCTAGCCCTTTGGCTGCATGCACTGTCATCAAGCGCACTTGTCCTTCGGGGTCTTCATCTTGCTCATCAGCTGCCAAATAAATATGTTGCAAAAAAGATGACAAATCACCCCCTCTTTCGCTATGGCTTAACCACCAGCGGCGCAAGCTCATGATATTACCCATACGCCTTTCAATTTCATCTTCATCCTCGGCTTCAGTGCGGATGGCATCTTCTAAACCTGATTGTTCGAGCAACATATCAAAAGCATCATCAGCTTCACCATGCAAAAATACATGCTCAATATCCACAAGCATGGCTGCAAAGCCCCTTAACACATGCGCCTTAGGGTGGGTGAAATCATCTTCCAAAGCGGCTTCCAACAATGAGGAACCTTTTTCATGCGCAAATTGCCCCAATACTTCCAAGGCTTTGCTGCCAATGCCGCGCCTTGGCCTCGATATGGCGCGCATCAACGCCAAGTCATCAGAGAAGTTGCCAATCAACTTTAAATACGCCAATAAATCTTGGATTTCTGCCCTATCAAAAAACGACATGCCACCACTGACATGATAGGGTACATTCGCTTCCCGCATCGCCATTTCAAATGCTCGCGCGCGAAATGATGCGCGATACAACACGCAAAAATCATCCCAATGCAACTTGTTTGCCGCATGCTGCGCTCTTATCTCTGCGGTCACGCGTTCTGCTTCTTCTTCTGCTGTTTCCGCCTGCCAAACTCGAATTTTTTTACCTATACCCAAGTTGGAACGCAATGTTTTTCCCAACCTTTCTGAATTGTTGGCAATCAAGCTGTTTGAGCCTTGGAGAATAGATCCTGTCGAACGATAATTTTCTTCCAGCTTAATCACTTCCAATGAAGGGTAGTCTCGCTCCAGTTGAAATAGGTTTTTAATTTCAGCTCCACGCCAACCATAGATGGATTGGTCATCATCACCCACCACCGTGAGATTGGCTTCTGCGGGCGCTAAAAGGCGCACAAAATCATACTGCATACGACTGGAATCTTGATATTCATCCACCAAAAAATGCCTACATCTGCTTTGCCATAAAGCTCTGGCTTCAGCATCTTCAGTTAAAATGCGCAACGGCAACACAATACAATCATCAAAATCCACAGCATTCATTTTCTGCAACAGTGTATCGTATTTATCTGCAATCACGGTGATGGCATTATCTTGCGCCTCACTCATCCCATTTTTGAGCATGGAAACTTTCTGCAACACCCTGTCCACTTGATCGCCATCGGTAGGCAACTTCAAATCAGCCAGTACCGAACGCATGGCAGACTTTTGTTCTGGCACGGCAAAAATAGACATACGCGCCCTACGCCCAACCAGCTTGGCATGCTCTCGAATCATCATTAAGCCTAGCGCATGAAATGTGCAAATGCGTAAGCGTTTAACCTTGTCTTCACCCAACCGCTTTTCAAGGCGCTCACGCATTTCACGCGCAGCTTTATTGGTGAATGTTACGGCTGTAATCGCATTTTCAGGCACATCGCGTTCCACCAACGCGCCAATGCGCTCGGTAATCACCCGTGTTTTACCAGAACCGGCACCGGCAAGCACCAGCAATGGCCCACCACGATAATGTACGGCTCGGTATTGCTCTGGATTAAGCTGATGTGCTGAAATATCTTGCATGAGCGGCAAGCTAGCGTGCATCTATTTTTTTCACCACTTGTAATACAATTAAATACACCCCCCTCATTCATGGGATTAACACATCACCCTTAAAATACTAGTGTTTCAACTTATGTTGATTTTGATGTGTATATTCACATGCTAAAAAAAGTGGCTTTTCGCCTTTTCCATGCAGTTTTATGGTTAGGGCTTTTGCTGCCTGTTTCCAATATCGCTAGCCATACCGCTTGGGCATCAAGCTTGAATAAGGATTCAAGTTCTGCTGTTCATCAAGTGACCACTGTCGAACATAGCATAGCTCAAGATTTGGGGCTGTTTCCACCTGCGTTTAAACTTAGCCAAAAGGTAGATTTACCACACAATGCTTTTGTGACACCCAGCACTTCGGCGTGGTACACCTTTTCTTTTTCTCTTCAAGATAAACCGCAAAAAAGCCTGAGTTTATTTTTACCGCTCATCAATATGAATGCAGCAGTATATTTAAACCATCAGCTTGTTGGTGCAAGCGGTAGCTTTGATGAACCCATGTCTCGCTTTTGGCATACCCCTGTTTTGTTTTACTTGCCAGTAGCCAACCTTCAACAAGGTGAAAACATAGTGCATATTCGTCTCAAAGCTAGCCTGCCTAACGATTTGACCCAGTTGGGTAAGGTTTATTGGGGCGATATTGAGCCCATATATGACAAGTATGCATCTGAATACTTTGCCAGCTACACCATTCACGTCATGGCGCTATCTGCTGCATTTTTCCTTGGTTTTATCGTGTTGTATTTATGGTCTATTCGCCGCCTACCCGAATATTTTTATTTTTCCTTTGCCTCGCTCACTTGGGCAATCAGCTCGTTGAATGTGGTGATTCATAACCCCCCATGTTCATCCCATACTTGGGAATGGCTGATTCACACCAACCTAAGCCTTATGCCTGTGTTCATCATGCTATTTGTGAGGCGCGTGATTGGTAAATCAAACAATCATATTGAACGCGGCATTTGGGCGATATCGTTTATGCTGACCATTGCCTTGTTCATTGTGCCTGATGCTTATTTCTTCCCACTTGCCAACACATGGCACTTCTTAACCTTGTTTGTTGCTATCTACACTGTGTATTTGGTTATCTCTCATTATCTCAAGCATCAAGAGCGCACCATGCTTACCCTTTCCATGGGTTTCTTCCTCGTAGCAGCACTGGGCATACACGATTATTTGATTATTGCAGGCTTCTTGGATGCAGAAAATCGCTTTCTCATGGATTATTCCATGCCTTTACTGCTTATTGCTATTGCAGTGGTGCTTATCCAGCGCTTTGTTGCCGCTTCCACAGGTTTAGAGCATGCCAATGCCACCCTTGAACAACGTGTGCAGGCAGCAGAATTAAAAATAAAAGATAGCTATCAAATGATTGCAGAATTGGAGGCCGTAAAAGCTGTGGATAAAGAGCGCACGCGCATTTTTGGCGATTTGCATGATGACCTTGGCGCGAAACTTTTATCTTTGGTGTATAAATCTGAAACCGATGAACAGAAGAAGCTGGCTCGCCAAGCCATGGATGGTTTAAGAGAAATTGTAAAACAAAGCCCCACTGACACAGAAGCAGGCAAGCCAACAAACAGCATGACAAGCTGGCTAACAGAATGCCAAGCTCGTTGCGCAGAGCAACATATTCCTTTTGAATGGCATCAACTGCGCATTGCTCCTGATTTTGAACCGCCTCAAGATATTGCAAATGTATTGCGTGAAGCCATAAGCAACGCCATTAAACATGGCGATGATAAAAGAATTTGTGTGCGTGCTCAAATGCGCTTTGGTTTGTTGATTATGTCGGTCGGCAACACTGGTGAACCTTTTTCAGAAGCGTCAGTGCAAGGCAGTGGCCGAAAAATTATGCAGCACAGGGTTAAAAATCTTGGTGGCAATATTCGCTGGCGAAGAGGTAAGCGTGGGGGGTGCCATGTTATTTGGGCTACTCCTGAGGAGAAACTTTTATGATTCATCATATTTTACTGCTTGAAGATCATCCCGATGCGCAAGCTTGGCTCACCGATGCTTTACACATGGCTTTTGGCAAAAAGATTCACATTGATATTGCTGGTATTTTACAACAAGGAAAACAACTTGAAGAAGGTAGCACTTACGATTTGGTGATAGCAGACCTGCACTTACCAGATGGCTCAGGCATAGAGCTTGTCGCCCAAGTGAAAGCCAACCAACCGCAATGCCCTTGTGTGGTGGCAACTATTTTTTCAGATACGCAGCATTTGTTTCCAGCCCTGCAAGCTGGTGCAGATGGCTATTTGCTTAAAGATGAAAGCAAAGAATCTATCGCTGAGATGTTGAGTGGCATTTTAGAGGGTAAACCGCCTATTTCAGCATCCGTGGCTCAACAAATGCTTCACCATTTCCACCGCCAAACATCTACAGATGATGCAAAGAAAGAAGCTGGGCTATCAGCTAGAGAGCAAGAGATGCTCACTTATATCGCCAAAGGTATGAGCACTCAGGCTTGTGCTGATTTGATGGACATCAGCTATCACACAGCATCTGACCATGTGCGCAATGTTTACCGCAAACTAGGCGTTAACTCCCGCGCAGAAGCAACCCTAGAAGCCGTTCGCATGGGCATCACTTAGCCATAAACATTGGAGAGAAACATGAGAGACTGTATTGTGATACATGGCTACAATTCAAAAGCCAAGGATATGTTAGAAGTTTATAATCATTTGAGGCAATTACCATTTTCTAATCAATGGAAGTTTCATTTGGTTGAGTACGAAACTTACCTCACTTCCTTTAGGGATAGTGCCACAACTTTAGCTAGACAGTTACAGAAAACACAATCATTCAACAAGGTTATATTTGTGGGGTATAGCATGGGAGGATTGGTTGCTCGCCAAATGGTAGGTGATGGGTTTCCGTGTAGTGCTTTGGTGGCCATCAATACCCCACATTTGGGAACAGCGCCTTGGGTACCCACGCCTGGTAGCGGAGCAAACTCTCAATCTCCACATAGTAAAGATTTAAAAACTTTAAATGCAAACACCTTCGATATTTTAAACAGAAAACATTATGCATTTTTTGGTATGAGCTTTAGAGACAAGTTAGGTTATCATGCTGATGATAGGTTAGTCACACTAGCTAGCGCTTTAGGGAAGAACCTTTCTGGCATTGAAAGACAAGTAGAAATTCCTTTAAATTATGGGGCTAACAGAGAAGCTCCGCAATTAATTTCAGGGTCTGGGCCACATCTAGAAGGTCAGCGACCAGAATCCATTCATTTGGTCAGTCAGCATTGCACTCAATTATTTAGAGTTATTTAAATGATTAAAAGAAACTGGTTGCAAGAAGATATATATCCAAAGCATCAGGCATATTTTTACCTTTATAGGTTTCCTGAACTTCCAGCTTAATAATCAACGGCAAAGGAATAACCTCAGCTTGCCATGCATCAATACCACTCCACGAAACAGAAAGCCGCCATTGGTCAGCATAAACTTCTGTGTTTTCAGAAAGTGCTGTTGTGTTTGTGCCTATACTTGATGTAAAACTGTCTCTGCTTTTCTGATAACGATGCAGGGTAGTGCCAAAGCGCCAATTCCCCATAATCTTACCTAGACCAATATCATATTCCCAATAATCGCCAAGGTTTCGTTTTAAATCTTCTTTACTCGCAGCCGTTGCCAAAGTTTGCCCTACTGCGGGAACACGCATACTTTGTGTATCTTCAAATTGCCATGTGCGCACAGCCTTTAACTGCAAGTCAACACCTGCCCCTAAGCGATGAAAATATTCTAATTGTAAAAATGCATCATTGCTTCCATCAGAGACAACCACATCGAATAAATTATCTGGGTCATCAGGCTTGGCTAAACCAAGCCGAACGCCACCACCAAGAACAACGCTTTGCTTATCATTCTCAAATATGCGCCAAAGACCTCCAATGATAGGGTCGCCCATACCTGATGTGTTTGCTGTTTGAATGCTCTTATATTCATAACCAAATGTAGGTGACGTGAGAATGTTTTGCACCCCTTCAACACCCACTGGAGCAATAGCACCTCCAACAGGTGCAAATGGGAAGTTCGTTGCCCCTATGGGCATAGTGGCATCAAAAAGAGGATTAAAGCCAACATTGCCATCACTCACGCCGAAAGAGACACTGTTTTCATTTCTTGCATATTCAAAAATAACACCCAATGTGATATCTTCTGTATAACCATAACCTAGTGTGATTTTTTCGCAGTTTGAGGTGACCTTTGAGGCTAATTGGGTTGTACCTAGTGATGCGGTTGGCCCCAACAGCGCAAGCGCAGGAAAGATGTTGCTATCCAAGCCAACGTCATCAAAGGCAGCACCCAAGCCTTCTTTTTCTTTCAATGAATTATAAGCCTGATCGAATGAAGTTTGCCTCGCTTCAACTTGAACCACCCAGCGCCCTTCAGGCGCAATTAAAGCCAGAGCATGTTTGGCTGATTCATCTTCTGCCCAAACTAGATTATTCATCAACAATAAACTTAAACCAATGCTTAATAGAATTAATTTCTTAAAAATCATTCTCCCCATAACACACTCCTTATCAAAGAAGTGTAGTTGAATACCTTAGCACTAGATACCCCCAATTCTTGGGATACCATCATACAGAATCAAGCCCTAGAATTTGCCTTAAGTAAAGGAACAATGGGAGAAAATTATGCTTATAAAACATACTTATAAAACATACATCAAAGCAGCCATGGCTATTACAATCGGTGCTATGATAACAGGCTGTGTATCGTTAGGGCCACCACCACCATCAGCCAACTACCCTGAAAAACTTCAAGCCACGCCAGTGGCTAAAGCATTGCCACAAGGTGTCAAAATTGATGCGGATGACCATTTCGATGACCAACATGATATTGATAATGCTTTAGAAGGAAGCAATAGAATTGTTATTCCTGCATTTAAAATTCATTTGGTGATCAATGATGTTGCAGAAGCAAGCGTTTCAGGCACAGAATCGACTGGTTTTAGTGGGTTAACAACCAAAACAACAGGTGCTTCCGCTTCTATGCGTGTCCATTTATCAGGGCTTAGCGACAAACAACTACAAGCTATTGCTGATGCAGCCTATGCTGACTTGGTTGCCCAGCTCCAAGATGCGGGTAGAGAAGTTGTTTCCGCAGCAGATATGCGTGCAACACTTGGCTACCATAGCATTGAATTTTCAGTACCCAATGGGGATTCTGCAATTATCGAAGGTGGGTCAATAAATTCTGGTGATAATAAAACCTACTTAGACATTCCAGCCACTGGTTTACCCTTATGGTATATTGATTTCTTCAATAATAACAATGGGAAATCTTTTAACTTTTTATCATCCGAGTTGAAAGCTGTTGCCATCATTCCAACCATTACAGTTACATTTGTACAAATGAAAAGCAGCGGTAGAGGTAGTGCTTTTTTCGGCGGTGGTACTGCTAAAGTTGGAGCGGAGCTTGGTATTCGCCTGATTGATGTGGAATATAATGGAACACTCGCAGAAAATGCTATGGGTGGTGAAATGGGTAAATATGCATTGAGCTCAGGGCATGATGACCCTATCGTGGTTTCTGGTGACTTTGCCAAGCTTACAGAGGCCTCCAGCAGTAAGTCAGGTGGTTTTCTTGGCTCAACAGTTCACTCTAAATCAGATCAAATCGCCAAAGCCAACCCTGAAAAGTTTAAGCACTTGGTTTTAAAAGGTGTTCAAGCTTCAAACAAAGCATTTGCCGACTTCACAAAAGAACATCGTCCTTAAATCGCTTAGTCTGTTTCATCCTCAGAAAGAGCTGGCTTTTGCCAGCTCTTTTTTTATGGAAACAACCTCAAAGTACATCCCAGAGAGAAATATAGATTGCCAAGTGTTAAATTAGCCAACACGTTGCTTTAGCATTTCAACGTCAATAGTTTGATATTTACCCGCTTGCAAACTGAGCGATGCTAAGGATAAATGACCAATATGCGTACGTTCTAAGTCAGTCACATGATTGCCAACTGCAGCAAACATACGCCTAACTTGATGATAGCGGCCTTCATGCAACACCACTTGCGCTGTTTTTTCGCCTGTAATCGTAAGCTCTGCAGGCAAACAAGGTTTATCATCGGCTTCCAACATCAGTGTGCCTGAAGCAAAAATATCCACTTCATCCCCCTTGAGTGGTCTATCCAGAGTGACAGCATAGGTTTTGGAAATATGATGCTTGGGGCTGGTTAAATAATGATTGAATTGCCCATCATCGGTGACAATCAATAAACCCGAAGTATCTTTATCCAAACGACCAACACTGGATAGTGGCGGCTTGCGCCCCAACCAACGCTCTGGAAAATCTTCAAAAATAATGCGCCCTTCTTCTTTGCGCGAACATACCGTGCCAAGTGGTTTATGATAAACCAATGTTAAACCAAAGGGATGGTCAAGTGGCTCACCATCCAACTCCACATCGCCTGCATACACTTTCACTGAAGCAGACTTAGGCTTTTCACCATTCACCGTAAGCCAGCCTTCACGAATCCAGTGCGGCACATCCCGCCGCGCTCCATAACCCAAGCGAGACATGATTTTTTCCAAACGCTCTAACTTTTTAGCCACAACACACCATTATTTCTTACCCCAAATCACTTTAAAACCATCGCCTTGTACCAAAGTTTGCATGCTGCGCAAGTGCGCTTTTAAAATATGTTCGTAAGGCAACTGACGATTGGCTACCAAATATAGTTCCCCGCCATGCGTAAGTGCGCCACATGCTTTACTCACAATTTTTTCACCCAATGCCACATCTCTGGTTTGCCCTGTATGAAAAGGCGGATTGCACACCACAGCATTCATATGCGCTGGCAAAGCTTCAACGGCTGCATCCACATGATGATACACCGCTTTTTCAAACCCTTGCATATTCTTTTCCGCACACGCCAAGGCTAAACTATCCGCTTCCACCAAATGAATTTCAGATACATCATGATATTGCTTGATATGCGCTGCTAACAAACCATAACCGCAGCATAAATCCATGACCTTACCTGAAAGTTGTGGTAAATACTTGAGCAGCATTTGCGAGCCTATGTCTGCCTTTTTCCAACTGAAAAGCCCAGCTTGCGCCCAAAGTCCGTGGGAAGAAATGACGTGAGGTTTGGCCTCTTCAATCCATTTTTTTTGTAGTGCCTCGTCTAATTTTGGTGTTTTCTTAGCTGAAAACAAACGGCATTTGGACTTGGATGTTGAAGCCGTCTGACCTGCAAGCTTTTTCAGCGCAGCCTCATAGGATTTTGCGCCATATTGATTCTCACAAGCCATCATCAGCTTGCCATCTTCTTTTAAATGCAGAAAAGCATCGGCCATCCAGCCTAAAGATTGCTTTTTATCTTTGCTGGGCACAAGCAATGCCAAATCATATTCGCCTTGCAATGCTGATATATCCAAGCCCATGGCCTGAATATCCAAAATAAAGGGTTTGAAGCTTTGTAATAAGGTTAGTTCACACTGCTGGCTTAAGGCATACAAATCAGGATACGCTTGCGCATGATAGATTGCTATACGGTTTGCGCTTTGTTGCCCTGCCGCTTCAAGAAGAAGGCTTAATGCGGGGGAACCCATCAGTTATCAAACTCATCGTCGCCAAAGTCATCGTCAAACTCGTCATCATCACCAAAATCATCTTCTTCATCCGCACTAGGTTTGGGTGCTGGCGGATGCCCATCATAGATATTGTAAATCCTGCTCTGCCGCCAACCTTCGCGCACAAACACATAAGCATCGAGTGCCATTTCATCGCGCAATTTTACAAAGTCTTCAATGTTTGCCCTATCGTTGATGTATTTCAGCGCTGTTGCACCAATCGTGATAGGCGCATTGGCAACCAAATAAAAGTATGTCGCGCCATCAAGAAAGTAGCTCATAATCGTGCCTGGCGTATTGCGCACCGAGTTTGGGCCCAAGAATGGATAGACAATATATGCGCCTTGATCCACACCCCAAACCGCCAAAGTCTGCCCGAAATCTTCTTTATGTCGCTCTAACCCAAATGCCTTTGCCACATCAAATAGGCCAAAAATACCCAATGTAGAATTGACTACAAAACGTGTTGTATCACCAGCACCCTGAACGATTTTACCCTGCAATACATCATTCACCACTGTGTTGACTTCTAAAAGGTTGGAAAAGAAATTGGTCACCACATTGCGCCCACCTTTAGGCACCGTATGGAGATAGCCTTGGGCAACAGGACGCAGCACCGCTTCATCCACGGCTGTATTAAAGCTATCGATTTTCCTATTCATAGGTTCAAGCGGGTCATATTCATTTTGTGCTGTGGCACAACTTGCAAGCAGTGCCGCAGCAAACAGCAAAGGAATCATCTTAAACATGGCAGCGATTATGCAGGGATAAACTTTCTTGTCGAATACCTACTTTACATTCAATCCACATCTTCCCAGCATCCTGCACATGGAATACTCGAATATGGTTCATATTGGTAAAACAAATCACTTGCGTGTGGTCAAAGAAGTTGATTTTGGTGTTTACCTTGATGGCGGCGAGCAGTATGGCGAAATTTTATTGCCTATCCGCTATGTACCCAAGCATACTAAAGTGGGCGACACCCTTGAAGTGTTTATCTATTACGACTCTGAAGACCGTATCATCGCCACAACCGAAACACCTTACGCACAAGTAGGTGAATTTGCCTTTTTAGAAGTTGTCGATGTGAATAAAACAGGCGCGTTCTTAAACTGGGGGCTGAGCAAAGATTTACTTTTGCCCTACGATGAGCAAACCCATAGACCCGAAGTCGGCAAAGCTTATGTGGTTTATATTTTCCAAGATGATGCCACTTCTAGACCCATTGCATCCATGAAAATTCGTGATTTTTTGGATGATGAATCACTGGATGACTTTGAGGTTGGGCAGCCCGTGGATCTGATGAGCGCCAACAAAACAGATTTAGGCTATCAAATGATTATCAACAACTCGCATGTCGGGCTTTTGCATCAGCATGAAGCTATGCGCAGCTTAAACCATGGTGAAAAGCTGCAAGGCTTTATCCAACATATCCGTGATGACCATAAAATTGATGTCTGCCTGCATTTAAAACCTAGCGAAAAAACGGGTGAAGTTACCGAGCTGATTTTATACAAGCTCAAAACCAGCGGCGGCTTTCTTGCCTTGCATGATAAAAGCGACCCCAAAGATATTCAGAAAGCCTTTGGCGTGAGCAAAAAGATGTTTAAAAAAGCCATTGGCGCGCTGTATAAACAGCATCAAATCACTTTAGAGCCCAATGGCATCCGCCTTCAAGAAAAATAAAACTTGAACATGATATATTACCTTTTAATGATGTGTTAACCTAGGGTTCTCAAGCTGCACCCATCTTCGCTTAAAAAAGGAATTTTATATGCTTAAGAAACTTGCACCGCTATCCATCACACTGCTTTTAAACTCAACAGCTTGGGCAGCGCCTACACCAGTGTTTGAAAATGATTTTGCGCAAATGACATACCCATCGGTCGCAGGTAAATACTTGGTTTACAGCCAGCGTGTAAGCCAAAGCCACCAAATCATGCAAGTGAAAAAAGATAACCTTTACGGTGCAGCAAAAGATGTGAGCGCAATGTCGGAACAAGAAGTCGTGCGTTATGGCGTGGCACTAGAAAATGGTAATATGGCTTATGTAAGCAACCGAACCAACCAAATCATTCCTTGGCTCAAAGGCAAAACAAATATCGCCATACAGGCAGGGCAGTTTGTGGGGTCTTTATTGCCCAACCACCTTGATGTATCCGCTGATGGCAACACATGGGTATTTGATTCAACCCTAGATACTTCACGCACCCCACGCATTCGTAAACAATTTAGAAATGCCCAATTATCCACAGAATTATTGGGGCAAGGCTGGCGCTTATACCATGAAAAGCTTTGGGCGAAGAAATCAGGCTACCCCACCACCACATCAGGTGTGAGCAATGCTTTTGCCCAACCTCGTTTATTCGTTTTCAAGCGCGGAACGCAAGAGCTTACCATGCTTGGCGATGGCTTTGATGCCAGCTTGTCCGCGGATGGCACTTGGATGGTATTTGTCCGCGAAGACCACGGCAATTTTGATTTATGGAAACAAAATATTGATGGCACAGGTCTTACGCGTTTAACTCGAAACAGCTTTGCTGATGTTGAGCCTGATATTAGCCCGGATGGTCAAAAAGTCGTGTTTGTGTCCAACCGTGATAGCCGTGGCGATGTCTTGCAAACATTTATCCATGTGCTTGATATCAAATCGGGTAACATCCAAAGCATCACATCAGGTTTAGGTATCACCGATGGCGGGCCTGCATGGTTGGATAACAACACCATTATATTTCATAGCAATCGCAATCCACAATCACCCAACGATAGCACGGTGGACAACTGGCGTTTATGGCAAGTAGCTTTGCCAAAATAAGTTCTCGAGGTCAGGCATGAGCCAGCAACAAACCATTCACATCATCGGCGCAGGTTTAGCTGGTTCAGAAGCAGCTTGGCAATTGGCAAGGCAGGGTTTTGAAGTCAACTTGTATGAAATGCGCCCCAAAACCATGACACCTGCCCATAAAACGGATAAATGCGCGGAGCTTGTTTGCTCCAATTCATTTCGCGCGGACAATTTAGAAAATGCAGTCGGCTTATTGCATGAAGAAATGCGCCAGCTTGATTCATTAATCATGCACACTGGTGATGCGTGCCAAGTGCCTGCTGGTGGTGCGATGGCGGTGGATAGAGAGCTGTTTTCAAGCACGGTCACCCAAAAGCTTGAAGCCGAACCACGGATTAACCTCATCAAAGAAGAAATCACCAGCATCCCCAAAGATGGTATCGTGCTTATCGCTTCAGGGCCTTTAACTTCTGATGCGCTATACCAAGACATTCAGAAGTTTACAGGCGAAGAGCATTTAAGCTTCTTTGATGCCATTGCGCCCGTGGTCGATGCTGAAACGGTGAACATGGACATTGCCTACTGGAAATCGCGCTATGATAAAAATGTAGTCGAAGGTGAAGCAGGCGATTACTTGAACTGCCCCATGAACGAAGAGCAATATAAGTCCTTTATTCATGAATTATTAAACGCTGAATACATGGCATTCAAAGATTTTGAAGATGTACCTTTCTTTGATGGCTGTATGCCGATTGAAGTCATGGCTGAGCGCGGCGAAGATACCCCCCGCTTTGGCCCTATGAAACCTGTTGGCTTAGAGCATCCCGAGACAGGCGAAGAATTTTATGCTGTGGTGCAACTTCGCCAAGATAACCGTGCCAAAAGTTTGCTCAATATCGTTGGCTTCCAAACCAAAATGAAATATGGCGAACAATTAAGAGTCTTTCGCATGATTCCAGGGCTAGAAGAAGCCGAGTTTTTCAAACTGGGAAGCTTACACCGCAAT
>JALUHL010000219.1 GCA_027053695.1 Ghiorsea sp. | reverse complement strand
GCATCAGTGGTGTGCATGACTTGGTTTTTATATTGCCCCCAAGATGAATCATCAAGCTTGGCATCTAGCTTCATCAAAATAATGCCAAGAATATTGGCTAACCATAATTTCTTGGTGAGTATAACGCGCTGAAACCCTTTAGCTTTTGCTTTGGCTTCATGTGCCAACTGCGAAAAAGATAGGGATAAGTTTAGCTTTTTTTCTTGCACGGGATTACGCTGGGTATAGCCGCCCATATGTTTTGCAATATATCTTAAGAGATTTGTGTATGTTTTGGGGTTATCTGCAAACACCAATAAACTTAGGGTTTCCTCTTTGGGTGAGGGGATATCCTGCCAGCGGCATTCTAGGCCACTAAAATCAACTTCAGGCAAATCATCTGGAATGTCATAACAATAGCTTGCATCACCTTTAATCAGAGCATCTGCTTTGCTCATGCCGCCGCCATAGAAAATGGCTTGTTTATAATCTTTGGAAATTTCATGTTTGGCAACCAGCAAATCAATGCCTTTATCATTCAAAGCTTGCACAGCAATAGAGCCAATTCTTAAATGAAGGTCAAAATCTTGCTCTGATTTTGCTTTGGTGCCGAGTAGGGCAGTTTTCGCTTGCTCTACATAAGCTTCAGGCACCAGTAAAGAAGCGCCATCACCACCAAAAACAAAAGGAATTTCAATGTCTTGGCATACATTTAACACAGCCACGATAGACATTGCACCCACCATGTTTACATCTTTATATCGCCCTTCTTGAATCGCTTTTGTGCTGCCTTGAATGTCTGCGATGAATAGGTGCCATGATGGGTCAAAAGGGATATAGGCATCAATATCAAAGGATGTGCTAAAATCTTTATATGCGGGGATGTCTTTCCAAAAATGAGTGCTCACAATTGCTCCTTGGTGAGACAAAGGTAAACATTTAGGGCATCGGGAAAGTGTCGCCTCTCACAGGCTTTACCACGTTCCATTGAGCGCAATACCATAGGTGCCTGCATCAACGATGGGCATGAATTGCACGCTATCATTCCAAGGGTCTGTGAAATATAAGCTGGTCAGCGAGCCAATGATTGCGCCAGCCAAAACATCTGTGCCATAGTGCCAATCTGTTTTGATGCGGCTATAACCCACAAAAGATGCGGTTAGGTATGCTGGGATGGCAGGTTTCCACCCGTAGCGTTGATAAATAAATGTAGCTGCTTGAAAAGAAACGGAGGTATGCCCTGAAGGGAATGATTTGTGGTCCACCTTGTTTGGGCGCTCGCGTTTGACGCTTTGTTTGAGCACTTCGGTAATAGCAAGGTTGGTCGCAAAGCCCTTGGCCAACTGCCAGCTACCTTCTTCATCATTCAAATAAAGCGTTGCGCCCAATGCTGTAATAGGCAATAAACTCACACCAATATCGGCACCCGTTTCCAAATCGCTGCCTGCATAAGCAGGGGAGGTGAAAGCAAGGCTTAGTAAAAGCGTTAAAGAGAGTATGCCTGCTTTTATCATGATGCGGCTTTATTCTGAAAGTAATCGACAACCAAGCGTACACCAGCGCCCGTTGCACCACCTACAGGTGAAATATCAGTGCCTTTCATATTCCACGCTGTGCCTGCAATATCCAAATGCGCCCAAGGAATATCATCAACAAAGCGGGATAAGAAACATGCTGCGGTGATGGTGCCAGCTTCGCGCCCACCTGTATTTTTAATGTCGGCAATTTTAGAGTCGATTTGTTCCTGGTACTCTTCAAACATCGGCATTTCCCACACTCTATCATGTGTTCTTTGTCCTGATTTTATTAAGCTTTGTTTGATTTCATCTGAATTGCCCATTAAACCTGTGGCTTGACCACCCAAGGCAATCACACATGCGCCAGTCAGTGTGGCAAAATCAATGATTTCGGCAGGCTTTTGCTCTGCGGCATAGGCAAGGGCATCCGATAGGATGACCCGACCTTCTGCATCTGTGTTCAGTACTTCAATGGTTAAACCCTTATAGGTGGTAACAATATCACCAGGTTTGTATGCATTGCCACCAAGTAGGTTTT
>JALUHL010000218.1 GCA_027053695.1 Ghiorsea sp. | reverse complement strand
CGAAGATAAGTATACCATCCGCCGCTTTCAAAAGCGCGATGGTCAATACACGCCGCGTTCAAAATTTAATATCACCAATGCCAAGCAAGCGAAGCTGATTGTGGATACGCTGCAAGATTGGATGAAGTAAGGCTTGAGTATGGATATGGTGCAACGCTTCAAAGGTTTATCTGACCCTGTGCGACTTCGCATCTTTCATATATTGGC
The DNA here is from genome assembly GCA_027053695.1 of Ghiorsea sp. Classification (GTDB taxonomy): domain Bacteria; phylum Pseudomonadota; class Zetaproteobacteria; order Mariprofundales; family Mariprofundaceae; genus Ghiorsea. The sequence continues at coordinate 6,720 of JALUHL010000218.1, read as the reverse complement.
GGCTAAAGGCGAATTGTGTGTTTGCCATTTAACCGAAGGCTTAAGCTTGCCGCAAAGCACAGTATCTAGGCATTTGAGCATATTAAAACAATCGCGTTTGATTGTAGCGGAGCGTAAAGGGCAATGGGTGCATTATACGTTGTTGGATGATGCAGTGGTTCAAACTTTGGCGAAGCTTGTCTTGCAACAGGCTTCTGCCGATAATTGCCTACAAAAGGATGTCCAAGAGATAAACAACATCACTTGTTGATTTACATATCCGAATAAGCGGATATGATTTGCCTATCATACCTGAAATGATAGGAGCGTATATGACAGCTAAGCCTTCTCAATCTATGGGTGTATTTGCCCGCTATCTCACGCTGTGGGTCTTTTTATCCATTGTCGCTGGTATTGGTCTGGGTGCATGGTTTCCAAACATTTTTCATGCCTTAGGTGGTATGGAAGTTTATCATATCAACTTGCCCGTTGCGCTGCTGATTTGGGCGATGATTATGCCCATGCTGCTTAAAATTGATTATGGTGCTTTGCATGAAGTGTGGGCGCACCGCAAAGGTGTCGGGGTGACGCTTGCAATCAACTGGTTGGTCAAACCTTTTTCCATGGCATTGTTGGGCTGGATATTTCTTCAATACCTGTTTGCACCCTACCTAGAAGCCGATAAAATCCCTGAATATATTGCAGGGCTGATTCTTTTGGCAGCAGCGCCTTGCACAGCCATGGTGTTTGTATGGTCCAAACTGGTGGATGGTAACCCTCAGTTTACACTTTCCCAAGTGGCATTAAATGATATTATTATGGTGGTTGCCTTTGCACCGATAGTTGGTCTTTTATTGGGTGTTGCATCCATTACTATTCCTTGGGGCACGTTGTTTTTATCGGTTACACTTTATATCGTGATTCCTGTGCTGCTTGCTTATGTTGGGCGCAAGATATTGTTGGCAAAAGGTAAGCTAGATGATGTGTTGCACGTGATGGATCCCATATCCATGACAGCACTTTTGATTACAGTTGTGCTTTTATTTGGTTTTCAAGGTCAACAAATTTTAGCACAGCCACTGGTTATTTTGCTTTTATCTATCCCCATCATTATTCAGGTTTATTTCAATTCGATGCTAGCTTATGGGTTGAATAGAAAGCTGAAAGTGGCGCATTGTGTGGCAGGCCCTTCAGCATTGATTGGTGCGTCCAACTTCTTTGAGTTAGCAGTTGCTGCGGCTATTGCTCTCTTTGGTTTTGAGTCGGGTGCGGCATTGGCTACGGTTGTTGGGGTGTTGGTTGAAGTGCCTGTGATGCTAACTGTAGTTTCTATCGTTAATCGCAGTCAACATTGGTATGAAAGAGGTTTGACATGAAACGAAAAGTATTATTTCTTTGCACAGGCAATTCTTGTCGCTCACAAATGGCAGAAGGTTGGCTAAAACATTTTGGCGGGGATAAGTTTGAAGTGTATTCCGCAGGCATAGTTGCCCATGGAAAGAATCCGCGCGCGATTGCTGCCATGGCGGATGCGGGAATAGATATTAGCCAGCAAGAATCAGAAGCTTTAGATCCTGCGATACTGGATGAGATTGATTTGCTGGTGACGGTGTGTGGCAACGCAGATGAAACTTGCCCCACGGTTCCTGTAAGCTGCGAGAAACAACATTGGCCCTTTGATGACCCTGCCAAAGCGCAAGGCAGTGAAGAAGAAATTATGGAGGAGTTTTATCGCGTCCGCGATCAAATCCGAGAAAGGGTCAGCCAGTTTGTTCAAGAGAGTTAAGTCATTGTATCTAAAAGGTATAAGCTGCGGATAGGGTTGCGACAAACGAAAGTTTATTGTGGTTTGGGATGGTCTTGGCAACATCATACATGCCCAAGCTTAGGCTTAATGGACATGAAGCAAGTGGCACAACGCCAACACCTAAGCTCGTGATGCCTGAGGTGTAGTCTGCAATCAAGCTAAGCCTGGGCAGAGGATAATACGCTAGAGAAATAAAGGGCGACACAACCTTCACCCGAGATGTGCTTGGTGCGGTATCTTTGATGGTGCGAAAATCATTGTTGCCAATACCCGCATTGATGATGCCTAGGTTATTCTTGAGCAGGAGTACCTTGGTAGCTGCGATATATACCGATGGTGTATTGCGCGTACCATCATCATGCCACAATGTAATATTGCGTGAGCCAAAACTGACACCCATATCCAATGAAGTGAAATATTTACCCATATTCACGGACAATTCTTGACGCTTGGAAAGCCCGCGCCCTTCTAAATCAATATTAAAGGTTATGCCAAAGTTTGCAGGCAATGCCAAGCCTAAGCCCAGTGATGCAGCCGCTTTGGAATTGTTGCTTGTGTTAGGCACATGGCTGATGCCACCAAGCCCCCATGAAATATAATCTTGGGTGGGGGTAAAGCCTGATGGGGCAACCAGTGAGAAAGCAGGCAATGCTTTAAGCTCGTCAAAGTTCGCCCCAAACCATGATGAAGATGCAGGTGGTGTCGCCTCAGCGGCAGAAGCTTGCTGCTGAACAGATAATAATGATATGAATATAACCCACATGGCAGCCATGCGAAAATGCATTCCAAGCATATCTTTTCTCCAAGGTGAAATAGCTGTGGTTATGCACTATGCTTGCCGCTATGCTCCAGTCAATGTGTAGAGGTGTTTGCTGTGATAAATTTTAAGAATAATATTTATAACTACTTGCTTTTATTAATGTTATCATTTTTAGGTGGGCCGCTTGTTTATGCCGAAAGTATCGGTGTAGTTGCGCAGGCCAGTGGCGATGTTTGGCTGATGGATGGGGGAAAAGCATGGCGACTTACCCAAGGTGATACCGTGGATTCGCAACACACTATTATCACTGAAAAAGAAGGTCTTGCTCAAGTTGAACTTCATGATGGCACACTATTAAGCATTGGGCCACGCACACGGATGAAGCTTGCAGCATACAAGATAAAAGAAAAAGAATCGTTCAGTTTTGATGTGCTTTGGGGCGATGTGAAATATTTGGTGAAAAAAATTATTGACCCTGATGCTACATTCAATGTAAAAACAACCACGGCTGCCGTGGGTGTTCGCGGTACAGAGTTTACGGTGAGTATGCCTCACCCTGATAACATCAACGGGTTACGTTTTTCGCCTAGTGCCAATTTGTCCAGCATTGGTTTGCAAACAACCACTGTGGATATGGAAGAAGGCCTTGCTGTGTTGACAGATTTAAAGGGCATTGAACATGAAATGCCTGCAGGCACGATTACCACCGTGGATAAAGATGCTCATGTGGTGCAAGTGGTCAAAGGTGCGCCGATTTTGCCTGAGCCAACGCCCCCACCTCCGCCGCCGCCAGCACCCGTGCCAAGTGTGGATACTCAAAGTGCAGGTTCCAAAGCTGCGGTTACTACGGGCGCGAACACCTCAGCTATCCAAGGCATCACAAGCTTTGGAGGCAGATAGATGAAAGCTTTTTTTGCAGCTTTGATGCGGGGTATTGACTGGACGCGTCATATCACCCTTAATCTATTTTTTCTTTTTTTGCTGGGTTTTCTGGTGTTTACACTACTCAATACTGCACCATCCACGCCTGAGCATATGATTTTACAATTGGATTTGCAGGGTGAACTGGTGGAACAGGTGAAACATCCGGAATTTGGTTTATCAACGTTGACATCACCCGCACCTAGGCAGGTGAAAGTGCATGATGTGGTGAGTGCACTTGAGCGCGCAGCCAAAGATGATGCCGTACTTGGCGTGCGTTTGGATGTGTCTGAACTGTCACGCGCAGCACTGCCCCATTTGCAAGAGCTGAGGCGTGCTGTTGAGGCATTTAAGGAAAGTGGCAAGCCTGTGATGGCGTATGCGGAGAATTGGACGCAGGCACAGTATTATTTGGCAGCTACGGCGGATGAAGTGTATTTGCATCCCATGGGTAATATCGGTTTAAATGGTTATGGCTTGTATCGCAATTATATCAAAGATGCTTTGGACAAGCTGAAGATTGATGTGCATGTGTTTCGTGCAGGCAAATATAAGTCTGCTGCCGCCCCCTTTATTCATACCGCAATGACAGAAGATGAGCGCACAGCCAATCGGGCATGGCTGGATACTTTATGGGGCGTTTATACCGATGATCTGTTTGAAATGCGCGGCATTGAGCCTAATAGATTGCAAGATATATTGGATCATCCAGCGCTTTCCATGCAACCTTATGATGGTGATTTGGGACAGCTATTTTTGGCTGAACATTGGGTAGATGGCCTATTGTATGCAGAGCAGGCTGACAGCAAGCTGATGGAAAAGACGGGCGATGCTGAGCTTGTAGGCTATAAGAAATATCTTTTAGCAACAGGCTCGATTTTGCCGCATGAGCCAACCGCATCAGAGCAGTGGGTAGGCATCATTACAGGAAGCGGGCAAATCCTGAATGGCGAGCAACCTTCAGGTACGATTGGCAGTGATACCATGGTGGAGCAAATGCAAATTGCGCTTGAAGATGAACGCATCAAAGCCGTTGTACTTCGCTTGAATACGCCTGGAGGTAGTGCGCTGGCATCAGAAAGTATTCGGCATGCAGTGGATGTGTTGAAAACGCATGGTAAACCTGTGGTGGTATCTATGGGTAGCATGGCAGCATCTGGCGGCTATTGGATTGCATCCGCCGCTGATGAAATTTGGGCTTCACCTGCCACAATTACAGGTTCGATTGGCGTGTTTGGCATTGTGCCGAATATCAATCAAGGTTTAAAGCAACTGGGCATCAACACCGATGGCTTAGGCACAACCAAAATCGCAGGTGCAATGCGTATGGACAAACCTTTAAACCCAGAGCTTGCCGATACTATTCAACTGACCATTGATCAGATTTATAAACAATTTACCAAGCATGTGGCTGAAGGTCGAAATCTTCCATTAGAGCAGGTGCAAACCCTTGCTCAAGGCAGGGTATGGAGCGGGCAAGATGCCAAAGAGCTGGGGCTGGTGGATGATTTGGGCAGTTTGGATGATGCCATTGATGCTGCCGCGAAATTAGCGAAGATTGAATCCGATTTTGCGCCTGTAGAAGTATTACCCAAACAAAGCCCATTTGATTTGTTGCTGGATAATCTCTTAAGCGAGGCGTCGGCGATGATAGCGCCTGCGCAAACCTCTGCATTAGATGCAGTATTACAGCCGTTTCAACAAGCTTTGCAATATATTACGGTGTGGAATGACCCGCGTGGTGTGTATGCGCTTAGCGGGGTTGAAGCTGTTCAATAAGTGAGCGTTGAAAGTGTCTTAGCGGATGTTTTTGTCAGCTTGATAAAGGAAGGCAAGCAGTTGAGCCACCACTTGGTAAGCTTCTTCAGGAATTTCTTGTCCTACAGGGACTTTGGCAAGAAGCGGTGCAAGTTGGGTGTTTTTATGGATATGAATATCATGTTCTCTGGCGACACTTAGAATCGATTTGGCAACATTGCCAAAGCCTGCTGCTAATACGCGCGGCGCAGCACCAAGATTTTGGTCATACCCTAATGCCACAGCAGCTTGTTGTTCACGCAAATGATTCATGTTGTGTCTATCGCATGTATCGCCACTCACTTTAAGACTTCATGTTATTTTCACCTTTGCGCGGTGATAATTTACGAAGTGACAATTTGCTGTAAGTTTACTGCGAGATGTTGGAATCTGGAATGGAGATGCTCAAATGATGATAAGAAAACTTTTATGTTTGGCTGTGTTGAGTGTGCTTTTTTCAAGCGCTGCGATGGCAGAGGATTTGCAAAGAGCAAGCTTTAAGAATGGCGTGCAGTTGATTGTAGAGGAAGACCATTCTGCACCTGTTGCCATGGTTCAAGTCTGGTTAAAAGTAGGTGGGCGTGATGAAGTACCCGGCAAAACAGGGCTAGCTCATGTGTTTGAGCATATGATGTTTAAAGGCTCGGACAAGCTTGAAGCAGGTGAATATTCTAAGATTATTTCAGCCATGGGTGGCAACGATAACGCTTTCACATCAACCGATTACACCGCTTATTTTGAGACCATTCCGGCTGCCGAAGTCAGCCGTGTATTAAAAATGGAAGCTGAACGCTTTGCCAATTTAAAACTTCGAGATAAAGATTTTCAGAGTGAAATTCAAGTGATTATGGAAGAGCGCAGAATGCGCACGGAAGATAATCCCAACTCACGCATGTTTGAGGAATTATCCGCTGCGGCTTTGCGCTTGCACCCATATCGTAACCCTGTGATTGGCTGGATGCAGGATTTGGAAGGCTTGAGCATTGAAGATGTGCGTGCTTTTTATCAGAAGCATTATGTGCCAGCCAATGTGACGGTGGTGGTTGTGGGTGATGTGGATTTCAAGGCAGTGAAAGAGGTGGTGGGTAAAACTTTTGGCCGCATGAAACCCAAACATGTAGAGCCGCGCTTTAACCCCATAGAACCAGAGCCTTTGGGAGCTAAGCGTGTCGAAGTTAAACTACCAGCGCAGTTGCCTATAGTGGCGATGACTATTCCAGTCCCGTCATGGCAGCCAAACCATAATGATAGGCAAGTTGCGGCCTTGGCTTTGGCAACAGAAATCATGGCAGGGGGCAAATCTGCTGAGTTGAATGAAGTGTTGGTGAATGGGCAGCGCAAAGCGGTGTCTGTAGGAGCAGGTTATGACCCGTTTACCATGGGCTTGGATTTGTGGTATGCTTATGGAGTGCTTGGTGTGGGGCAAAAAGTGTCTGACTTTGAACAAGCCTATTGG
>JALUHL010000217.1 GCA_027053695.1 Ghiorsea sp. | reverse complement strand
TCACCGTTGGCGTGGTTCCTGAGGCGCAACTGATGCAAGCCAAAGATTATGCATTGGCATTTGCTGCCAAACCTGCTCTTGGTGATATTGGTTTTACCATTGTGTCCGTGGCAGCGTTGCTATCCACATTCTCTGCCATCAACGCCACGATTTATGGCAATGCCCGCTTGGGTTATTTCCTTGCCAAAGAAGGTGAGTTGCCCCAATTATTGGGGACAGAGAAACGTAACATTCCTAGCTTTGATATTTTGGTCATTACCCTATTCAGCCTGCTGCTTGCCAATACCATTGAACTCACTGAAATTGCCATCATTGGCAGCGCGGGATTCCTGCTTATTTTTGCTATTGTTAATATCGCAGCATACAAACAAGCCGATGCCATTGGCGGCAGTAAACCTTTATTGCTGCTGGCGACACTTGCCAGTATAGCAGCGCTGATTACTTTATTGGTTTACACTTATGCCCATAACCCCAAAGCCATCTTAGTCTTTAGCGTTTTTATGCTTATATCCGTTGCTTTTGAATGGACTTATGGGCGATTGGTACGCAAACATTTTTTACAGCGCAGCTATCATTAGAGCCTGTTAACACTAATGAAAGCTTTGCAACAATGATGCTGTAATCAAATGCCAACCATCCACCAACACAAACAGGATAATTTTAAGCGGCAATGAAATCATCACAGGGGGTAGCATCATCATACCCATACTCATCAATACCGAAGCCACTACCAAATCCAGCACTACAAACGGAATATAAATCAGAAAACCAATTTCAAAGGCAGTCCTCAATTCGCTGATAACAAATGCAGGGATAAGCACAAACATCGGTGTTTCTTCGGCTACTTTTGGCTTGTCTATCTCACCTGCATGAAGAAAAAGAAGCAAATCATCTTCTCTGGTTTGCCTAAGCATAAAAGCCTGCAATGGTTTGATGGCTCTATCCATGGCTTCAGACTGATTAATATCTTCATTCAGATAAGGTGTTAAAGCCGTACTATCAATGGTTTCCCATACAGGCATCATAATAAATATGCTCATAAACAATGCCAAACCAATCAGGATTTGCGTGGGTGGGCTTTGTTGCGTACCCAAGGCTTGGCGCAAGAAGGCGAATACGATTAAAATCCGTGTAAATGATGTCATCATCACCAAAATAGATGGGGCAAGGGCAAGTACGGTTAGCCCCGCAACAATTTTTAGCCCTGTAAACCATGAGTCAGGGTCTTCACCTTCGCCTAAACTGATGGATAACGTTGGAATATCTGCGCCATGCACGATATTTGGCAATAAAAGAAACAATAAAAGACTAAGGCTACGCAGCATGTTTGCCTACATTCTCCGTAGTAATATCGGCTATTTTATGCACGCCACCTGCACCTACACCTAAAAGGTAATGCTGTTTGCCATGTTTGATTTCAAGCACGCTATTTTTACTATCAATATGCAAGCGTTGCACAACTTGCATTTGCCCATCTTTGGCAGGCATCACTTTTCCTTGAAACCGCTTCATGAGCCACACTAACCCTGCAAAAATAGCAAGCACCAAAGCAAGTGCGCCCAAAGACTGCGCCATCATGGCCATAAAACCTGTCTCCCCCATCACGATTTAAGACAAGCTCTGAATACGGTCGCCCTGAGGCACCACTTCAACCACGCGCACCCCAAGTTTACCATCAGCAGACACCACTTCACCACGCGCAAATACACGCCCATTGGCAAGAATATCCACTTCTGCATTGGCTTCTTTTTTAAGGTCTAGCACCATGCCTCGATGTAAGCGCGATACCATATGCAAGGGCAGTTGTACCCGACCTAACTCAACGCTAATATCCAAAGGCACATGCATAATGGCTTCAAGGTTCACTTTTTGACCATCCTTGCTGGCTGCATCTGCTTGTTTTTCAGTTGCTTGTTCTACTTCAGGCATGTTCAGCTCCCATCTTGTTATATCGAACCCTCTTATGGTCAATCATGTCGTGGCCAATCATTGTGTATCAAGCCCATCTTGTGTCACAGGTTCAAGCAGCTCAGCGGCAAGCTGCCCATCCTGACTTCCTGGCATAGCCTCAAACATAGGATTGTCGCTCACCCATAATGTGGCAGGGTCTTGTTCATTTTTTTGTAAGGGCAAAAAATCCCCCGCGCGTAATCCCAAAAACTGCTGAATATCCAAATGACACTGACCAAACTCCAAGCGTGTTGTAATCGGCACTTGGGTTAGGCTTTTTTCTAATGCCTCTGTCCATACTGGGTCTTGAATACCTGCTTCATCTGATGCCGCAGTACGCAATTTATCCAACACAGGCTCTAAAAAAGAACGTGGATAATGCAGGTTCATATGTCCCTTGAGTTCTTCAGATAATTCAATGCTAAAACCAACTGAAAAACACATGTCAGCCATGGCAGCAACACCCAAAAACTGGGCTTCTACTTCAATCTTTTGTAAATGATATTGCATAGGGCAAACTGGTGCCCACATGCGTAACAGCAATTTTTCTAAGGTATGACCAATCCGCTGGGCAAGCTTCATTTCCACAGGCGACAATATATCCGAACCCTCATCAAAAGTTTCCCCATGCCCTCCCAACATCGCATCTATATAAGCAATGATTAAAGCCAAATCATATGCCACCACCATGCGGCCGAAACCATCCACATCATACATGAAATAGACCTGCGGCTCCTTTTTATCATCCTCTAAAATATCTTCATAAATGCGTTGCTCTATGCTTTGGCTATCCACAATCACATCACGCTGGAAAGTTTCTATCCATAACTCTTTGAGCGACTCTTTCATGCGATGTTGTAGCGTTGTAAAGAGTGGGTAACGTTCTGGCCCTGAAGGGTCAGACGCATCAAAATCAAAAGGTTCAACATGCTCAGGCTGCGGTATCGCAGGTAAAGTGGCAAAAAGAGCATCGGCTTCTTCACTGGGAACCACGGCTTGCATCAAGGCATCAATTTCTTCTGGTGCTAAAATAGGCTCAGCAGCCTCATTTGCCCCATTGGCTACTTCCGTCATTGAGAAACAAAGTCCGTGAAATACATGTTTTTCACAGGTTTCCCGCCCACCAAACGGTTGATACGATAGACAATATCCTCTTTCAAATCGTATTTACCCTGTGGTGTTCTAATTTCTGCAAATGTTTTGCTGGAAAGCAGCGTTAAAACCATATCATTGATTGCAATCATATGTTGCTCAACACGCGGTTGAACTTCTTCATTTTTCAATTCCAATTTGATTTTTGCCCGTAAGAATCGGCTGACATCTGTATCTGCCAAGTTAATCGTAATATCTGCAAGGTCGAGAAAAACTGGTGGTGCGCTTGGATCTTCATCTTCTGCCTCAGGCATTTCTACTGCTTCATCTTTTACTGTTTCTTCCTGAGCAGATGGCGCACTCGCTTGTTCCATGCTCATCATTTTCCAAGCAATAAAGCCCCCAATGCCAAGCAGAATAATCAGCAGCACCAAATTGATAATCGGCAACAAACTACCCTTTGCTTTTTTGGGAGCTTCACCTTCTTCTTTTTCATCTGCCATATTCAGACTCCTTCTTACTTGTAAACGACAATATCAACGCGGCGGTTCTTTTCTCTGCCAAATACCGTGGCATCCGTGGATACAGGACGTGAAGGCCCATAACCCGCCAACGATAATCGTGAAGGGTTCACACCCTCTGCTTGTAGTATATGCAAGACTGATGCCGCTCTGGCTAAACTCAGGCTCCAAGGGTCTGCAAAGGGGGGTGACAACTTGGCTCTATCATCGGTATGCCCATTCACACTAATCAACCCTGGTGATGTCGCTAACATGCGTGCTAAACGCCTTAATGCTTTGATATGTTGAGGATTAAGCTTGGCAGAACCCTCTTCAAACAATGCCGCATCTTCCATTCGCAAATAAAGGCGGTTTTTCACAATCAAGGTGCGAATATGGTGTTCTAGTGTAGAGTTTTTGAGCACAACGTTACTATTTTGACGCATGGCTAACATCAGTTCTCTGGGCGTGACAATGCCCTGAAGCTCTAAAGGTCGGATGATATTAATTTCGGTGCCTGCGCCTGCCTTTAACACCGATACCGCTTGGTCAAAATAGGTGGAAATATCCTGCAGCCCTGTTTTATCTAGCGTGGACATAGACACCAGCAAGATAAAAAATGTAAGCATTAAACTGATTAAGTCAGCAAACGTGGTCATCCACGCTTCAGGGTCTGCGAGCACCTCAGGCTCTAACTTCTTTTTCCTTGCCATCTAAAAGCTCTTGCTGGGCGGTGTGACCACATGATGCTGTGGTGTTACCAACTTCCCAGCCGTAGCTTGGCTTTCGGGAGTCGCCGTAACTGGTCTAAACTTAAGTACAATTTCTACCCTTCTACTCATACTTGGGTTATTCTCAATCGGATGTTTGTCGCCCATACCAGCGGCAATCATACGACCGTTAGGCACGCCACGTTCTGATAAGGCATGGAATAGGCTCATGGCTCGCGCTGCTGATAATTCCCAGTTTGAAGGAAAACGAGAACCCCGTGTAGGCATATCATCGGTATGCCCTTCGATACGAATCTCAATCACCTCTGGCTTTTTAAATACTTCAGCCAATTTATCCATTAAAGGGAACATCGCCCGAGAAATTTCAACTTGCCCCGTAGCAAACACAATCTTTTCAGGAAACCGAACCCGCACCTTATCTTGGTCAAGGGGCAAAGCCTGAACAGCATCCCCCAAGCCCAAGGCTTTGGATACATCTGTCAATTCTTTGGCGGTTCGTTTGGGTGCCCGCCTACCTTCAATAATATCTCGCGCAGGCATGGATGGACCATTGCCATCGGTAAGGTTTGCGCCATCAGGTAAGGGACTAAAAGTACCAGCTAGCGAACCAATAGCTGCCAAACGCTTCTCATCCACAATTACAGCAATCGATGTTAGCAAAATAAAAAATGCCAGCATTTGCATCATAAGCTCTAAAAACAAAGCCGCACCAGGGTCTGAATCTGGTAAAACGGGTTCTGGTTTTTTCTGACGTTTCCCCATACAAGCCTAGTCGAATGCAGACTTGCGATTGCTGGGTGCTAAAAAGCCATGCAATTTCTGCTCCATCACCCTTGGGTTTTCACCTGCCACCAAGGATTGTACGCCTGTCAAAATTATTTCATGCACCAAGATTTCTTCTTTGCTGCGCGTTTTAAGCTTGGATGCCATGGGCAAGAAAAGGATATTTGCCATCAATGCGCCATAAAATGTGGTCAATAATGCCACCGCCATGGATGGACCAATGGATGCAGGGTCTTCCATATTAGCAAGCATGAGCACAAGGCCAACCAATGTACCAATCATGCCCATGGAAGGGGCAAATGTACCCAAGGCAGTCATCATATCTGCCCCTCGGAGGTGCCTTTCCCCCAACTTATCTATTTCTAAGTATAGTATATCTTCAATTTCGCTGGGCTCTTGTCCATCAATGGCCATTTGTAAGCCTTTGGCCATAAACTGATGCTCAATATCACCCACCTTACTTTCCAAAGCCAAAATGCCTTCTTTGCGAACAATTTGAGAAAGTTCCACCAGTTCATTCACAATGCTTGGCCCATCGGCTGGTTTGTTCAGTATGGTTTTTAGGATGATTTTAATCACACCGATACAATTGGCGAGCGGGTATGCCACAAGTAACACGCCTACAGTCCCACCGATTACAATCGCCATGGAAGGCACGTCAATAAACCCTGTGACTGCATCACCAATCGCAAAAAGAACCAAACCAAAGGCAACAACCATGCCTATAATAGTAGCGATATCCACGGAACTTCCTCCTCACAATATATAAAATGATGTGTGCAAACAGAAGGTAAGCGAAAATCATGCCAACCTGAGTTTACCCATATGAAGGATTGAAAATTTGCCTATTTATGGCATACTAAGAATACACTGATATACATAAGGAGGCTGCTATGAACACTTTAAAACGGCACGGTTTATCCATCGGTATTGAGAGGGCAAACCATGAATTTTTTGTTTCCCTCAAAGCGATTGGAAAATTAACCCACGCAGATTATGAAGTCATCACGCCCATGATTGATGCAGCTTTGGCTGAAGTGAAAGCACCTGATGTCAAAGTGTTGATTGATGCAAGAGACATGGAAGGTTGGGAGCTTCAAGCTGCATGGGATGATTTCAAACTGGGCTTAAAACATAATAATGACTTTCATAAAATTGCTATCGTTGGCAGTAAAAAATGGCAGCAAATGACAGCTAAAATGGGCAGTTGGTTTGCATCTGGAGAAGTAAAATTCTTCTTTGACTCAGATGATGCACTAAGCTGGTTACAAGAAGTTTAATCGCAAGTTTGCGCCTGCCACAGTTTCATGCATTCTCTTTGGCAAATCATTTAAATTTGCTAAGCTAGCTTTTTCACATGGAGCAAACATGAATAAATTGTTGGTGGTATTCGCTGCGGGTTGTTTTGGCGGTTTGATGAATAGTTTGACGGTGTGGCTGTTTGGCAAATATGGCATCTCATCCATGTTGGATGTGTCTATCGCGCCACAGCTTTCTGCAGCATGGCTTTATCCTCGCATTGTTTGGGGTGGCATTTGGGGTATATTGTTTATCCTGCCTTTTCTCAATGAACGATGGTTGCTCAAAGGTTTACTGCTTAGCCTTACGCCAACAGCCGTACAATTATTCTATATTTTCCCTGAAGTGGCCCATAAAGGTTTGGCAGGCATGGATTTGGGTATGCTCACCCCATTGCTTGTTATCTTTTTCAATGCTGTGTGGGGTATCATGACCGCTTATGCCATCAAAATATCACCCGAGGCATACTAAACCATGGCAAAACACACCAAACCCATACAAGCCAATCAAATCCCTGCAGAAACTGCCCAATCATTATATCCAGAGCCTTTTAAGGCCATGATGGATGGGCGCATCAAACGCAAACTTGGCAATCATTTCGGATTATCGAATTTTGGCGTGAATTTAACCGAGCTACAGCCTCATGCCATGTCTGCACTCAAACATTACCACAGCAAAC
>JALUHL010000216.1 GCA_027053695.1 Ghiorsea sp. | reverse complement strand
GCGCACTAGCCCATTCATCCAAGCATGACTTCACATTATTTAAGCGTTGGCTAACGCGGTCGATATTTTGCAAATCGGTGAGTGCATCCATAATGGCTGCCTCAACTTCCTCAGATACGCCCATATCAAGAATACCCATAAGTTTGACCAGCCCATCTTCACTGCTGCTGGATAATAGCTCAACTGAGCCTTGCACTTGCTTTTGCAAAACGCGTAACAATCGTTTGTCTGCATGTTTTGGCCATACTGTTTCACTCATGACTTCTCCTTGCACAGCTTCTAAGACCAATGCTGTTCCTGCTGCTGTTTCTTCTACTTCTGTTTCTATTTCTTCTGCTACTGTTTCGCTTAACGCTGTGTCCACTTGGGCTGTCTGAATATTCTCAACAACTTCTTCTTGAGCCTCTGATGTGGTTTGTGTGTTGGGCAAAGCTTCTTCGATGACCTTTTCAGTAGCTAAAGGCTTGCTCTCCTCAACAACATCTTGTGTTGAGACAACTTCTGCACTTGCTTGTTTTTCCTGATTCTTACCTTCATCGCTCATGTCTTGAGCGCCGTTACCATCAGCATCATCGCTCACATCATCATGATTCAACACACCTCGGCGACAGAAGAATAAAGATGCCGTTTGATGAGGCGCATCCATTTCGGCAATCGGAGAGCCTGCCAATAAGCTCATGTTGCCAATTTGACCAGACTGCAGTGGAAACAAGTGATCCAAGCTGGAAAACATGGTTCGCCCTGCATGGCTCATATCAGGTTTGAGGTATGCCATCAGCATCCAACCTCGACGCAAGGCTTCACGATAAATCGCATCCCAACTGGTTTGCTTGCCTTCTTCCAAAAGCCTTGAGGAAGCAATATCTTCAACAAGCACGGCATCGCCAAGCATGTCATCCATAAATTCATAAACATATGCATCGGTGATCGCCTCCTCTGGATATTGCGTCTTTCTAGCCTGTGTTAGCAATTGCCTTGCCATAAACACATCATGAAAAGCATCTGGCGAGCCCACACGAATATCCAACAGCGGATATTGGCTGCCCGCTTCAACAAAATCAGGGATAAAATCACCATTTCTAGGCAACACCATCAGCTTAGGTGGCGACCACCATTTGGTTTTTTCTTTGCGCTTAGAAAGCATGCTACCCACTTCATGAAGCCAAAGCTCCAACAACGAATCCTCGCTACCATCGGCACGCTTTTCAGGATACAACATCATCACTTTACAACCCCGAAGCTGCGCCACCAAAGCATCCGTATCCAAGCCATCCCACGCATGCATCTGCACTTTGAGCACACAATGACCCAAGGCATTGACCCTGCTTTGCATCACTGACAAAGCTTCTTGCTGAATCGTCAAATCCTTGTCATCACAGGTGCTAAAAACATGACAGCTTAATTTATGATGCCGCTCTGCCATCTCCTCAATCATGGCAGGAAGCCCTGGGTGCCAGCCCAAAAACATCATGGATAAATCCCAAGTTTCAGGCCATGTAAAGGCTTGCAATTCATTCTGATGCTGCCTATCGCCAAGCCCAAAGCTTTGGCTCATAATACCTGGCCAAAGCAAACGCTCTCGCCCGATGACAATCACCACATCAAAGCTTTCTTCACCTTGCCAATGCATCAAATCACTAAATAAAATGTATGCGCCATCTTCTCGCCTTGCGGCAAGGATATTTAAGCCCTCTTCAAAGCAGTTGGTCAACCAAGCTTCAAGTAGCATCGACTTTTGATTGTGCTGAATCACAGCCCCTGCGCCACTGGGCACTATCTTAAAGCTCCACAGCAAAGCATTCAGCCCTGATTCCCCTGCAACCACATCAAATAGATGAATACCAAGCTCTGGCATTTCACTGCAATGGTGCATTTGATACAGCATACGCGCCCGCACCGATGCAGAATCCACGGCTTTCATATCCAATGAACCCTCATACACCTGCTGCAAACTTTCAGGCATGGCGCTATCAGCAATCAGCAAACCGTCCACATCCAATTCTCGCGCCAAATGATGCATATCGGCGACTTCAGCCGCATCAGGCTGATATTGCTTTTGCATAAACATCACCAACTGCTGCACACCCGTAATTTTAAATTGCTCTACGATATTGCGTGTACCTGCTGCCACCTCTCGTACACTAACCCAACCACCTATTTGACGTGCGCCAAGCACTGCTTCTTCATGAAAAAGCCAAATGGAAGGAAATGAATGCTGCATACGCGCGCAGAGCTTCCCTACCTTGTGCAAAATAGGTATTGCTTGTTCATTATGCCCCATAAACAACATGTGCTCGCGCGCAGACAATGAGCTATTGGCAAGCTCCTCAAGCATATATTTCATCACATTTGAACCAAGGCTGACTACCAAGGCAAAAAAGAATATGCCACAGAGTACAAGAACCGCTGTAACAAGGGCGACTAACCAAGAAAAAGCTTCAGGCGGAGCTGATCCTGGGTCAATAATTAAACGGAATACAAATAGAAGCACCTGAAAAGAACGGTAATCGTCCGTATTTTTTATCCCATCATTATTAATATCAAGCGGTGGATACACATACCACACTGCAAGCGAACCTACGGCCATAAATACAAGGAAAATAATAAGAAGCATTGCCCCTTCTTGTAAAACTTCTGGACGGAAAACAACACGTTTTACAGCCACTGCAATTTTCTCCAGTGGATTTAAAACAATTAAAAACCTGCCTAAACGTAATAAGACCCAAGCTGAACTAAGACCGGGTACAACACCCAATAGTGTCACTGTAGCAAAAGCATCAACAGGCAGAAATAATAACTCTAAAGTGCGGCGTGTACCTTTGGGTAAAACACGAAAAATTGAATAAGCTCGATAGCAAATCTCAATTATCAGTAATATGCCTACATAGGGTGCTATAATGGGTAGTCGCCATGCGATGATAGAAAGCAAAACTACACCAATGGCCAAGAGCAAAGAAAAAACCATAGCATCGTAGGTGAGGAAGCGGAAAATACGCAACATACGCAGCATATACATACCACGAAACAGACGAGTAACTCGCAAATAAATGCCCTGTTGCATCAATGATGCTGGCATAAAAATAGAAAAATACATGCTGATGGTTGCTAAGCCATCAAGGATTAGGAATATAAGCTCTAATTTATTGCGAAAGCCCCTTTCTTTTTGCAGCCAGAAGCGCATACACCATTCTGTGGTAAAAAATAAAGCCATGGGTAAAAGCACAAACAAATAGCGCTCAAAAAAACAAAGCGCTAATGCAGCCATAACCACAAAAGCATAACGCGGATGGGAAAAGACCCGCTCACCAAGCAGCAGCCATTCTCGTCTAGTATGATTGCCTGACACAAATTGAAGCAAACGCTTTTGCCAAAGTGGCGGCTTTCGTTTTTTCTTGGTTTGAGGCAATACCTCAGCTACGACATCAGTATTTGTATCAGGATGTGAATCCGTTGCTACCGATGTTTTATCATCAGATACACTTTGCTCATCTGCCACGGCGACCTCTGATGAGACCTCTGATGAGACATCTGATGGTGTATCTTCTTGAGTATCAAGGCTTGCATCTTCACGCATAGCAATAACCGAAACAGGCTCTGCTTTTGCACATGCCATGCTTTCCACCTTTAAGGTTTCCGCATTCAGGATTTCCGTTTGCTTTACTGCAACGCATGGCTCTGTATCTAACGCCTGAAATGGTGTTACTTTTTTCTCAAACCATCCAAGAACGCAGTGACTCGGCCTGACAAATCTTCACCTTTTTCATGGATACGAACTGCCGCAACATTCACTTCTTGCGCAGCTTGCCCTGTGCTATCGGCAGCCTTACTCACCCCATCAATAGCTCCGCTTACTTGCTCTGTCGCCGAAGAAGCAGACATCACACTGTTGACGATATTTTGCGTCACTTGGCTTTGTTGATCTGTAGCTGTGGCAATAGCTTCATTGGTGGCATTCATTTGTTGAATGGTTTCACCAATCTTTTGAATCGCATCAGCAGCATCATTGCTTTCGGTTTGAATCGCCATGATTTGTGTGGAAATTTGCTCGGTTGCCCTTGCCGTTTGATTGGCAAGCTCTTTAACTTCACCCGCCACCACAGCAAACCCGCGTCCTGCTTCTCCTGCTCTTGCAGCTTCAATGCTTGCATTTAAGGCAAGCAGGTTGGTTTGCTCTGCAATATCAGTAATCACGCTGACCACCTGCCCGATTTCTTCAGATACCGTGGATAGCTTACCCACAGTTTGGTTGGTGGTCTCAGCCTCATGCACAGCTTGCTCTGAAATGGTAACAGCACCTTGCACTTGAGCAATGATTTCAGAAATGGAGGCAGACATTTCTTCAGCAGCTTGCGCTGCACTGGTCGTATTCTGATTGGCTTCGCTAGCCCCCATAGATACACTTTCTGCTTCATGCAACGATACTTCTGCAACTTCAGATAGTGTTTTTGATGATTGCTCCATATCTGTGGCTGATGCAATCAATTCTTGCACCATGGTTCCAACATTCTGTTCAAAATCTTCAGCCAGCGCTGCTTGCTCGCTCACATCATCCCAAGATACCATAATCGAAACCCAATCCCCTTGCGTATTCTTTAATGCTTGCGCACTAAATTCAATGATTCTTCCTGCAAGTTCAAAAGATGCAGTGATAGGATATTTGCTTTCATCTTTTAAAAGCTCACGTTGCTGCGATGGATTCTTGTGGAATATATCAATATTTTGCCCCACCAAATCACTGGCTGAACAAGGCAATGCTTTTTCTACCTTCTGAAATAGCGCCAGTGCAGCAGGATTCATATAGTTAATCACCAAATCATCCTTGTTGGCTAGCATAATGGCTTGCGGATTATCATTAACCACTTGCTTTAACAAGTAGGTTTCAACGGCTTGTTTTTGGAATTTACCCAAGGAATCCAGCAGTTCGCTCACCGCACCCTTCATGGGCGAAGACACTTTTTTAATTTTTCCATCCTCAAGCGCATCCATGGCTTTGGCAATGCGATTCAATGGCACTGTAATGGTTCTGCCAATCCAAGAAATAATGCCCACAACTGAAGCTATCGCAAGCATAAGCGCAACCCAGAAAATCATGGTTTGCGTATCCAGCACATCCGTATGCTTGCCTTTTAATGCCTCAATATGCGCGCTTAAAAGCTCATGTGCAGCATGCAATTCGGGCAACATTTCCTTTTGATAAATGCTATCCAGCTCTTTTTGAACTTTGAACAAGTTCAGAATATGGGATTCAAAGCGCATAAATAGGTCGTGGTATGTTTGCGCATCTTGATGCAAAGATTTTTTCAATGTGCTGGGAATATTCGCTTGCTTTAATAGGCTGTAAAAATGTTGCATTTCCTCATTGAATTGATTGACATAAAGCGAATCAAACCTTTGCATAAAATCTTTCTCGTAGCGGCGCAAGGAAAGCATAGATACCAATAGTTCAGGGTTTTTTAAAGCCTTGAGCTTGCTCTCAACGCGATGAATGCTTGTGCGAAATTCGCCCACCAGACCTTCATTTTCATCAAAACCCAAGGTTTCCCTATCTAGAAGAACCGATGCGAAAACAGTGTCAAAGCGTTGCATTTTCTTTTCTAGGTCAGCTATTTTTTGCTTCATCTTAGCTGAGGGTAAATCTCTGGCTAATTTTGCCAAACTCTCATCATTGCGTTGGCTATATTCCTGCCACTTGGCTTTGGCTTGTTTGTCACCAAACTTCAAATATCGCAGCGTGCTTTCATGCTCAATAAATAAATCACCCGTCAACATATCCAAATCTTCCATGACCTCGGCACTCTGCGTATATTGCTCTACCACGTCTTCAACCGTATTTAACCCATCTTGATGGATATACCCCGCAATCAGCATACCGACAGCGGCAACACCACCAATCAAACGTAAGCGTCCTACAATGGTGAGTGATGCGAACCATAATTTAAACTTTTTCATTGTTGCCTCCAGCCTGTGGTTGATATGTTTTGTATCGGTGTCTTTCCCTTTAGCAAAAGCAATGCCATAACATATTTAAACCGTGACCACACCATGGCGAATCGCCAAACGGGTAATGTCTGCAAGGTTGTCTGCGCTCATTTTTTTCATGATATTGGTGCGATGCACACCCACGGTTTTCGGGCTAAGGTGAAGCAGGGATGAAATGGATTTGACGGAACGCCCATCCGCCAAAGCCGCAAACACTTCAAACTCTCTAGGGCTTAAAATATCAATCGGGTCACTATCACCTGACATATTCGATACTGCCAAATCATGCGCCAAAGAATCTTCAATATAGGCTCTTCCTCTATCCAAGAGCCGCACCGCTTTAATCAGCTCATCAGGCTCTGCCATTTTGGTGAGATAACCTTTGACACCAAGCTTTAAAGCCCTAGCCACATAGGTTTGGCTATCATGCATGGTGAGCATCATGATTTTTGCTTTGTTATCATATTCCAAGATATGTCTGGCTGCAGCAAGCCCGCCCATGCCCGGCATAGAAATATCCATAATAACTATATCTACAGCTTGTTTGCGATAAGCTTGGTAGGCTTGCTCGCCTGTTTCTGCCTCAATGGCGACCACAATATCAGGCACACTTTCTAACAGCTGCTTAAAGCCATTGCGCACCATGGGGTGGTCATCGCATAGCAATACCGTAATGGCATGAATCGCCATATTATTTGCCTGACTTGCATGTGGCTAAAGCTTGCTCTGCTAGCATCACAATGCTTTTGGCAACGGGATAGGTTTGCCTGCCTTCGCTCTGCCTGCACATCAATTGCGCTGCCACATGAATCGCAGTCAACTGCTCTTGCAGGTTGGATGCTGCCTTTATGTCTAGATTAGCGTCTTGATTCTGTTTGTTCTTCATCATGGTTTAACCTTGCCTGTGTAAAATGCATCACCAAAGAAAGGTGTTTGCTGTTGCAAGGTTGTTAGCAACACTTGTACCAAACAGCGATAAACCTTATATTTTCGACAATTGTTTCAACAAACGGAGTCATCATTATGTCTGTATCATTAACTGAAAGTGCGGCAACGAAAATTAAATCTTT
>JALUHL010000215.1 GCA_027053695.1 Ghiorsea sp. | reverse complement strand
ACATGTGTCAATCCTCTTTCTTATATTTAATATCTATTTTCGTTGATTCTTTTTGAATTGGCCTAGCTTTAGAACTGGTGCAAACTCACTAAAAATACTAACACGAACGCCGGCAGACTGTTAGAGTAAATGCCTAAGGTCAAGCTAAATCTATATTTTAGCCTCGGCCACTCATTTTCTTGAGTCGTTCTTGCACCTTAAGCAAACCTTGCAACAAGGCATCAACAACGCTTTCATCTGCATCCACACCAAAACTTACTCTTAAACTGCTTCGCGCTTGCACATCAGGTGCGCCCATAGCCAGCAATACATGCGATGGCTCGCGTTTGCCTGAAGAGCATGCCGAACCTGATGCCACGGCAAAACCCATCAAGTCCATTTGCATCAGCAATGTTTCACCTTCCAGACCCGGCACACAAAACATGGATGTGTTGGCAGTTCGCGCATTACCTTCCCCAAAAATAGCCACTTTGGGGATGGCTTGCTTCAACTTTGCCTCAAAATCATCACGCACACTTTGCGCCCGCGTATAATCCAACACGCCTAAAGCAACAGCAAATCCATAGGCACCTGCCACATATTCTGTGCCCGACCTGCGCCCCCGCTCTTGGCCGCCGCCAATCATCAATGATTCAAGCTTTCTGCCTCGCTTCTGAATCAAAGCGCCCACACCTCTAGGGCCACCAATCTTATGCGCAGAAAAGCTCACAAAATCCGCACCCAATTTATCCAAGTTTACATCCAACTTGCCCAAAGCTTGAACTGCATCAACAAAACAAAGGATATGTTTCTCTCGGCAGGCTTGCGCCACTTCAAACACGGGCTGAATCACACCCGTTTCATTATTTGCCCACATCAAACAGACCAATTTGGTATCATCTGTGCATGCTTGCATCAAAGTATGAGCTTCAACTTTACCATCTTTATTGGGTTTGACGGTGGTAAAGCTCCAGCCTGAAAAGCGCGCACACCACTGCTCTACAGCTTGCAAAATCGCGGGATGCTCAATAGCAGATAGCACAATATGCCCTGATTCAAAGCCTGCAATAACACCTTGAATCACCATATTGTTGGATTCAGTGCCGCCCGATGTAAACACCACACTACCTGACTCTACATGGAAAAACTTAGCCATCGCATCTCTAGCATCATCAAGCTTTCTGCGCGCATTGCGCCCCGCCCAATGTAGGCTGGATGGATTGCCAAATGCGGTTTCTACCACTTCCCGCATAGCTTGCGTCACCTCAGGAAGCTGAGGGCAAGTGGCATTATAATCTAAATAATATTGTGATTGATGTTGTGTCATGGTGCGCACCCTACTGGTGCGCTAATGTTTTTTCGACTGCCTTTAAAGTATTTAAGAAATTCTTGTCATCGCACACATCTTGCACTGTCACCGTTTCTAAAAAGAATTTGATATGGTGGCCAAGTGCTGTCCATAGATTATGCGTTTCACAACGGCTACCCCGATGGCAACCCACTTCATCACTTTTACAAAGTGTGGTTTGAATTTCTTCATTCACCGCATGCATAATATGCGAAATAGTCACTTCACTTGGCGCTTGGGCTAAGGTGTAACCGCCACCTGGGCCACGCACCGATTTCACCAAATCAGCCTCTCTTAATTTGCGGAAAAGCTGCTCTAAATAGGATAACGAAATAAACTGGCGCTCTGAAATGGATGCCAATGTAATTGGTCCTTCATTTTGATGCTTTGCCAAATCGACCATGGCAGAAACAGCATAACGACCGCGACTGGTTAATTGCATGATTCACCTCCATGCTCCTGATTTCAAACGAAGAATGCAATACCTGAGCATATTAGTCAAGATTAGCAGCTTTCTTTTTTGACCAATGCCTTTCTAAACGTAAGACTAACGCCATGCGACCTGCCACATTAACCATCAACTTAAATCATCTGCGGCATAATTATGCTCTGCTAGAAACCAAAGCAAAAGATGCGCAAATCATGGCTGTGGTTAAGGCCAATGCTTATGGACATGGGCTTGTGCCCGTAAGTAAGGTGTTGTATCAGCAAGGTTGCCGCAGCTTTGCTGTTACCGATGCTGAGGAAGGCAGCCAGCTTCGCCTCCATTTGCCTAAAGATGCAGCTATTATTTTATTTTCAGGCGTATTTGATGCTGCAGATGCAAAGCTTTGCTCTGAGTTTCAGCTTACCCCAACCATCACCACACAAGACCAACTCAACTTATTAACCGAGCAGCTATTCACAGGCTTTGTTTGGTTAAAAGTGGATACAGGTATGCATAGATTAGGGGCTCTAGAGGCTCAAACATTACACGCTGCTATCCAAGCCCACCCCCGTATCGAGCTTGCAGGTATCATGTCCCACCTTGCATGCGCAGACACCCCCGAACATCCATTAAATGCGCAGCAGATTAAGTCATTCCAAAGCCTCAAAGAACAACTGCCTGCGCCTTTATATAGCCTATTTAACAGCGCCGGACTGATAGCTTTATCCGAGCAAATAGACACTCAAATCATGCGGCCTGGCATTGCTTTATACGGCATCGAGCCTATCGCAGGGCAAACGCTAGGCCTTAAAGCTGTAGCCCAACTAAGCAGCCAAGTCATGCAGGTGCGCGATATCCAACAAGGTGAAAGTGTGTCCTATGCTGCTTCGTGGGTCGCCCCTCATAATATGCGTATTGCAGTGGTCGCCTTAGGTTATGCCGATGGTTTGCCAAGGCTTTTATCCAATCAAGGTGAGGCGGGTGTGAATGGTCATTTGCTGCCTATTGTGGGCAGGGTTTGTATGGATTATTGTATGCTTGCCATTGAGGAACATCAGGTGTCCATAGGTGATAAGGTTGTCTTTTTTGGTGCAGGTGACAACCAACCTAAAGCCAACCAAGTTGCTGCAAAATGCCAAACGATTGCCTATGAATTGCTGACGGGACTAGGCTCACGCCTACAGCGCCAATATATTGGAGAAAAATCATGAATGAGAATATTCAAAGTATTTTAGAAGAAAAGCGTGTGTTCAACCCTCCAGTAGCGGATACCACATTTTCATCATTGGATGATTGGCACACGCAATCTGCAAAGTTTGAGCAAGACTTTGAAGGCACTTGGGGCGATTTAGCCAAGCAGCATTTAACATGGCAAAAGCCTTTTTCCACCGTGCTGAATAGTGATAATCCGCCGTTTTATCGTTGGTTTGAAGATGGTTATATCAATGTGTCTGCTAATTGTTTGGATAGGCATGTCGCTAATGGTTTGGGCGAGCGCACAGCGATTATCTGGGAAGGTGAGCCTGGTGATGTGCGCAAGATTTCCTACGGCGAATTATTACGTGATGTATGCAAAGCCGCCAATGGCTTGAAAGAGCTTGGTATCCAAAAAGGCGATCGTGTGGTGATTTACATGCCCATGATTCCTGAAGCAGCGATTGCCATGCTGGCTTGTGCACGTATTGGCGCAACCCATTCTGTGGTGTTTGGTGGTTTTTCTTCCCAAGCCTTAAAAGACCGCATTGAAGATGCTGAAGCGAAGCTGGTGATTACCGCTGATGGCGGTTATCGCCGTGGTAAAGTATTCAATTTGAAAAACAGCGTGGATGAAGCCACCCAAGAGGGATGCCCAAGCCTTGAGCATGTGTTGGTGGTGAAACGCGGTAACAATGACATCACATGGCAAGACAAAGATGTAGAATGGACAGCGCTTTGTGACAAGCAGATGGATACTTGTGAGCCTGAAACCATTGAAGCGGAACACCCCCTATTTATTCTTTACACCTCAGGCTCAACAGGTAAACCCAAAGGCATTGTACACAGTACGGGTGGCTATTTGCTGTGGTCGCATTTGACCATGTTATACAGCTTTGATTTTAAGCCTGAATCGGATGTGTTCTGGTGCACAGCAGATGTAGGCTGGATTACAGGGCATTCCTATTCCGTGTATGGTCCGCTTTCCAATGGTGGAACCACAGTGATGTATGAAGGCACGCCTGTTTTCCCTGATGCTGGGCGCTTTTGGAAAATTTGCCAAGACCATGAAGTGAGCATTTTCTATACCGCACCCACTGCGATTCGTGCCTTAAACAAAGCAGGTGATAAGTTCCCTAATACTTATGATTTATCCAAGTTGCGTGTACTCGGCACAGTAGGCGAACCCATCAATCCTGAAGCATGGATGTGGTATCACGAAGTCATTGGGGGTGGTCGTTGCCCCATTGTCGATACATGGTGGCAAACTGAAACAGGTGGGCACATGCTTGCGCCTCTGCCTTTTGCCACACCCACCAAACCAGGCTCAGCAACGCTTCCTTTACCTGGTGTATTTGCAGAGATTGTGGATAAAGATGGTGAGGTGGTTGAAGAAGGCGGCGGACTACTCGTACTCACCAAACCTTGGCCATCCATGTTGCGTGGCATCTGGGGTGATCAAGAGCGATTTGTAGAAACCTATTGGCAAGCCTATGCCGATAAAGGTTATTATTTGGCAGGCGATAGCGCGCGTAAAGATGAAGATGGTTATTTTTGGATTATGGGTCGTGTGGATGATGTGCTCAATGTTTCAGGGCATAGGCTTGGTACCATGGAAATTGAATCAGCCTTGGTATCGCATGATGCGGTGGCAGAAGCCGCCGTTGTGGGTCGCCCTGATGATATTAAAGGTGAAGGTATTTTTGCTTTTGTGATTCTTAAAGTTGAAGCTCATGAAGGCTTGGAAAATGAACTTCGGGCGCATGTCGCCAAAGAAATTGGTGCGATTGCCAAACCTGATGTGATTCGCTTCACGGACAACCTACCCAAAACACGCTCGGGTAAGATTATGCGTAGACTACTTCGAGATATTGCAGCAGGGCGAAACATCACATCCGATATTTCCACCTTGGAAGACCAATCGGTGATTGCGCAACTGCAAGGCAAATAACACGGTGCGCATATCGTAACAGAACGTACAGTTTACCATTCACCGCTAGCTAAGGCTTCGGCGAATGGGCGCATGTATTTAACAGTTTCTGCAGTGGTCACACTGATGCTGCTGGCATGGCACTTCTCTATCCAAGCCGCTGCCCATGATGCAGCGATTGTTCAGGTTAGGGCTTGGCTTGGGCATATGAATGCCAGTGCTGGGCATGTACAGTTTCGTTTGTTGCGTGGCGCACTTACCGTAGAACAAATCAAAGCCGATGTGCAAGGGCATGGGCTCTCTATTCAGTCTTTATTTATCAAAGGCAACCCCGCATCTATCACCACGACAAAACCCTTATTACAACAAGTGCATGTCCAAGGATTATATTTTGATGCTGCAGACATAGTCAACACTTGGCAAGATGCTGGTTTTGGTCTGCCCATATCTTTACAGGCCATTTTCAAATATGCCAAAAGCATCACCATAAATGATGGTCGTATTGAACATTTACCCAGCTTTGAGCAGCTACATATCCAAACCCTGAATATCCGAGGCACTGTGCAAGAGCGCGAAATGCTGGGTGGCGGAGAGTATTTTCATGATGATGAGCAAGGACAGTGGCACATTGAAAGTTTTATGCCGCAACACATTGGGCAACAAACAGGCAAGTTTAGTGCTTCATCAACTACGCAGGACATGGAATTGCTTTGGTCTGGGGCTTGGGCTGCGAAAAATATGCAAGTCACCATGCAGTGGCACGGCAATGATGAAAGCGAATTATTAGCTAGCTTGCATCAAGCCCAACAACATTGGGAAGGCGAAATTCATAGTCAATCTTGGCCTATACAAACCACAGGTTTCGATAGCATCATCACCGGACATATGACGATTACAGGCACAGCAAAACATTGGCGTATATCCAGCGAAAAACTGTTGTGGGAAGAGACATCCATAACAAGCCAGAAACTTTTTATACAAAGCATGACAGCTTACCATGTTGCACTTGATAATCAGCAGAAAACGATGTCTAGCAAACGTTTAGATATTGAAGATGTAAATATTGAAACCTCACCCAATCAATCATTGCTGCATACATCATGGCAATTGGATTTGCCCAGCATCAACATTCAAAACCTATACAGCTCGTTCGGTGATGACCATTCCGCGGTTAACCTGCCAGCACTTAATGGTACTGCTGCTATCCAACAGCAAAACATCACTTTTGATATCTCGGCACAAGTTGATGAACATCAATTCTGGCGGCTTCGCAGCCAAAACAAAGGTGCATTCTACCTCTCTGCTACGCATGTGCCCTTGCTCCAATTACGCAACCTTTTACCAAACCCCATTCAGAGCCAATCGTATGCCCTTCAAGGGCTTGCAGCCTTAAAGCTGGTCATCAATCCAAAGAACAATTGGAAAACAACAGGGGCTGCATATATCTCTGACCTTTTACTTGCGTCTAAAAATCAAAGTTTTGCTGCGAAAGACTTTGAGCTGGCTATTCAACATGCAGATGCAGATGGCGTGCAACAAGCACGCATTCGTGCAGATCATTGGTCTATGCAGTTTCCTTTAACCCCGCGCCAAGCTTGGTCTAACCCCTCACATTTGGCGGCATGGGCAAGCATACCTTGGTCATTGGATGAGGCAGTGTTCACCCATGGTAGAGTATTGATTGGCAATGAAAACAATGTTTGGCTAGACCAAGCTTATCTGCGTGTGCTCAACTGGCAGAAAGAAGGTAAACATGCCGATGTGACCTTGCTAGGTAACTTTGGACTCACACCTATCACAGCGAATATGCGCTTGGCAAAACAAGATAAGACTATGAATTGGCAGCAATTATCCATTCAGTTTGAACATGCCAATATGTTTGTACTCAATGATTGGTTAAATATTTCAGGCTTGCCCCAGGTTCAGCAAGGGCATTTTAGTATTGATTTGACCGCCGAGCGTAAGAAAGAATATGTTCAAGGGCATGTTGATTTGAAGCTTCATCATTTGCATATGATAAGCGAGCAGCAACGTGCCAGTTATTTGAAACAAGTATTGGATAATCCGTTGATTGAAGCACCCATCAAGTTCATGCATATCCAGACTGACTTTCAAGGTGAAGATGATTGGAGCGCATTGGCAGCGGGCGCACTTATGACTGCCATAGAAAC
>JALUHL010000214.1 GCA_027053695.1 Ghiorsea sp. | reverse complement strand
CGCTGGTACGCCACCTTCAAGCAACATACCTAATGTTCGGGTAAAGCGTGAAGTATTGGTTTTGAGCAACAATGTAGAGAACGCGGGTATTTTAAGTAATATCAAATCACGCTTGAAGCGCATAGCCTCTTGGCGCATCAACACGACATACGTTAGAATGGCACCACTGAACAACAGAATAAGCAGCAATCCATTGCCACGAATAAATTCCGATGCCGCAATCACAAACAGCGTGAGCGCAGGCAAATCGCCACCAGCTCTTTCAAATACGCTCACAATCTGCGGCACAACCACTGCCAGCAAAAACAACATCACGCCCACACTAAAGGTTAAAATAATCAAAGGGTAAAGGGTCGCCGACAATAATTCTTGGCTCAAAGCCTGCCTCCGCTCTAAAAGCTCGGCTAAGCGGGTGGATACTGCATTAAGCTGCCCTGTTTCCTCGCCTGCTGCCACCATATTACAAATCACATCATCAAAGTTGTGCAAGCGAAGCGCCTCAGCCAATGAGCTACCTTCTAAAATATGCTGGCGAATCGATGACACCACCTGCATAGAGCGAGCATTTTCCATGCCTTCTGCAATCGAAGCCAAAGCTTCCACCAGCGGCATACCTGAATCAATCAAGGTCGCTAGCTGCTGCAAGAAGTTGACCGTTTCTGCTGATTTAAGCTTATTTGCTGCTTTGTTGGCATGGGATGATTTGCGCTTTTGCTCCACCGATTCAAGCTTGCGAACCATCAAACCCCGACTGCGCAAACTCTTTCTTGCTGCGCGCTCAGAATCAAAATCAACTTGGCCTTTCTTGCGTTTGCCTTGCTCATCAATGGCTTCATAGGCAAAGATTGCCATGCTTAATCCATCACCACATCAGCGCGCGTTGCCATCAGCACTTCATCAAATGTGGTCACGCCCGCTGCAATATGCCTTGCCCCATCCTGACGCAACGAAACCGCACCTTCTTTATTGGCAAGCCTGCGCATGGCTGGCAGCCCTTTACCATCATGAATCGCGTTTCTTAAAGTTTGTGTGATGGGGATAAGCTCATAAATAGCAACCCTTCCCGCATAACCTGTGTCCAAGCAATGCTCGCAGCCTTTGGCATCATACACCACAGTTTCGCCTGCCATATCCGAAGCATCAATATCCAAAGCTTCCCATTCACCCGCTTTGATTTCACGCGGTGTTTTGCAATGTTCGCAAAGCCTGCGCACCAAACGCTGCGCTTGGGTAATCACCAATGATGATGCCACCAAATAAGGCTCCACACCCATATCTTGCAAGCGAACAATGGCTGAAAGCGCATCATTGGTATGCAAAGTGGCAAACACCATATGCCCTGTCAATGAAGCCTGAATCGCAATTTCCGCCGTTTCCAAATCCCGAATCTCACCAATCATCACAATATCAGGGTCTTGGCGCAGAATAGAGCGAAGCCCTGCCGCAAATGTTACACCAATTTTGGGCTGCACCTGCATTTGACCCACACCTTCCAATTGGTATTCAATCGGGTCCTCAATGGTCATCACATTTCGATTTTTTCTGTCCACTTCCATCAAAGATGCATACAAGGTGGTGGACTTACCTGAACCCGTTGGCCCTGTGACCAAAACAATACCGTGCGGCTCTTTAATCACTTTGCTCATGGTTTCATGCTGAGCTTTACTCATGCCCAAATCATTCAGTGTTAACAACGTCGCACTTTTATCCAACAGCCGCATCACCACACGCTCACCATGGGCAGTGGGCAGTATAGATACACGAACATCCACTTCGCGCCCCGCAACTTTGACGCGGAAGCGCCCATCTTGCGGATGTCGTTTCTCAGATATATCTAAATCTGCCATCACTTTAATACGGCTAATCAATGCCGATTGCAGGGCTTTAGGCGGCGAAACAATGGTATGCAATACCCCATCAATGCGGAAACGCACCAAAACATTATTTTCAAAAGGTTCAATATGAATATCCGAAGCTCTGTCTTTAAGTGCTTGGGATAAAAGTGTATTCACCAAACGAATAACAGGGGCATCATCTTCAGACTCTAAAAGGTCACCAATTTCTTCAATTTCCTTGGCAAGCCCCACCTC
>JALUHL010000213.1 GCA_027053695.1 Ghiorsea sp. | reverse complement strand
GTACCATATTATCATCCTGATTTTGGTTATCCATAGCTGGAAAAGCAATGGTCACCGTACTCCCTTTTTCTGGTTCTGATTTTACTTTTATAATGCCATGATGTCCATAGACAATGCTTAGTATGGTTGCCATACCTAAGCCATGCCCCGTACCTTTTGTGGTGAAAAAAGGTTGGAATATATTGTGCTGTGTTTCAGCATCCATACCACAACCATTATCTTGGACTTGAACATATACATAAGTACCCAAACAAGGCTTCTCTTTGCTGTTAAAACCTTTCATATTTTCTTGCACATCCAATGTACCCGTTGAAAGCGTAATCTCTCCTGAAGAACGCGACATAGCTTCATTAGCATTCATAATAAGGTTGATAAGCAACTGCTGGATATGCACGGCTTCAACTTGGATGGGCGGCAAGGCTTGCGCGAGTTGGTATTCAAGCTGCACACCTTTGGTCAGCGAAACCTCTAAAAGCTTAGACATTTCTTCAGCCAAATTCGATATGTTCACACATCCTTGACTGCAGCTGCCTTTGCCAGCATACGTTAACATTTGCCTGCATAAACAGGCTGCCGACTGGCTCGCCTCTTGAATACGTGTTAAATAAATATCCAAGTGTTCGGGCGACTGCTTATGCTTATGCGCTAGGCTGGCATTGCCTAAAATAGCTGTGAGTAGATTATTAAAATCATGGGCGATACCGCCCGCCAATAGCCCCAACGGTTGCAAATGTTGCAGTGGCTCCCCTTGACCGCAACCTTGTTTTGGATATTCCGCCATCAGCCAACACCCTTAGCAGCAGGTGTCAAAGTGCCGTAAGCCACACCCTGCCAAGCGTCAGTTTTTTGTTGCTGGCATGGGCTGCATGGCGCAGCATTCAACATCAATGCACTAAAAACTGGGAAACGTGTATATTTTTTTAATGCTCGTTTGCAAAACATATCATCCCTTTAAGCAAGGATGGTTCCAAACCTTCTGGAGCTGGAATATGCATCAAATCGCATACTGTAGCTGCAAGGTTGGCAAGCCCTGCATCTTGGGCTACGGCTTCATTTAAGTGTAAACCTTCTGTGCTTGAACAAATAATACATGGCACAGGATTCACCGAATGTTTAGTGCATGGTTCATCGCCACTGGCTGCATGCGTCACCATTTCTTCAGCATTGCCATGGTCGGCTGTAATAATCGCATTTCCGCCATGTTTCTTTAGTGCATCCATGATTTTACCAATCGCTGCATCCACAGCTTCCACAGCTTTAATCGCTGGCTCCAACTTACCACAATGCCCCACCATATCGGCATTGGCAAAGTTAATCAGGCCAAAGCCATATTTACCCGATGCAATCAGCTCAACTGCTTTATCGGCAATATCTGGCGCTTTCATTTCAGGCTTATCTGCGAAAGAAATGCCTTTATCCGAATCAATCAAAATATAATCTTCTAGGCTATCATCCAAAGGTTTGCGATAACCTCCATTGAAGAAAAATGTGACATGCGGGAACTTCTGCGTTTCTGTGAGGCGGAACTGTTTAATCTTTTTATCAACCAAATAACGGCCAAAAGGATATTCCACTTTGGTAGGCCCCATGAGTTGCAACTTTGGCATATTCCTATCTTCATCAAACACCATCATGCCTGCATAAATCACATCAGGTGTTTTAACACGCTCAAAACCTCCAAAATCAGGCATTTCAAATGCTTCTGTGATTTCAATGGCTCTATCACCACGGAAATTCAGCATCAACACCGCATCCCCATCTTCAATCATTGCTTTGGGTTTGCCTAGGTCATCCATAATGACGAAACTATCCATATCTTGGTCGATTAAATTGGGGTTGGCAGCGCGCAGACTTGTGATGGCTTCAAGCATAGAGCCAAACTCATGCTCAGCTTGCCCAAGCACCATGGCATCCCAGCCGCGCTTCACTTTAACCCAATCATGGTCTCTATCCATGATGGCATGTTCTCGTCCTGATGCGCTGGCAAAAGCATAATCTCTATTACCTTTCGCATTGAT
Organism: Ghiorsea sp.; assembly: GCA_027053695.1. Lineage (GTDB taxonomy): Bacteria > Pseudomonadota > Zetaproteobacteria > Mariprofundales > Mariprofundaceae > Ghiorsea. The sequence continues at coordinate 83 of JALUHL010000213.1, read as the reverse complement.
TTCAGCGAACAGTGTTTCAATCTGTTGCACATAATCTTGCGCCGATTGAATGCCCACATCGCGCCCATCCAAGGATGCATGAA
>JALUHL010000212.1 GCA_027053695.1 Ghiorsea sp. | reverse complement strand
TTTGGCGGATAAGTTTTATATCGCTTTGGCAGAGCGCACGATTGCCACCTTAAAAGAGCGTTATCCCAGTGAGTTTAGTGTGCGGGTGATGGTGTGTGATTTCTCGGGCAACCCTTTGGCCGATGTGAATTCTTTTCCTCTCCCTTTGAAGGGACAAGGTGAATGCCGTAGGCAGAGAGAGTGCCCTGGGGTAGAGGATACAGGTGAGAGTTGATGAAAAAAAATGATGTATTAAACGCTCCCTCACCCCAACCCTCTCCCTCTAAGAAGGAGAGGGAGAAGCGCTGTGTAGTTTTAGGTGTGCTGGATAACGGTGAAGCAGGCTTAACGGCTGAGAATCTTGAGACACTAAAGCAAGCGGATATGGTGATTGGTGGCAGACGTGTACTTGAATTGTTTGCTACGGAACTTCAATCCGGTGCTGAAACCTTTGATTTAACAGGCCATCTTAAAGATGTACCCATGCGCATTGAGCAGGCTTTGGCAAAACAACAAGCTGTGGTGGTTTTAGCCACGGGCGACCCGCTGTGTCATGGCATTGCGGTTTATTTGAAAAAGAAAATCGGCTTATCCAAGCTTGATATTCGCCCCAATGTGTCTGCCTTGCAGCTTGCTTGCGCGCGTGTGGGGGTAAGTTGGCAGGATGCTTATATTTGCTCGGTGCATACCAAAGATGCGGGTGAATGGGCGGAGAACCCAAGCAAAGAGCACGGGCTTTATCCGCTGTTCAAAGCATGTATGCAGCATAGAAAAATCATCACATTTACCAGCCCTGAAAATAATCCAGCGCGTATTGCCAGAATGTTGGTCGCTGAACATATAGCCGATGATTTTGAGATGACTGTGGCTGAGAATTTATTGCAAGATGAGGAACGTATTGTAGCCGATGTGCCTGTGTCAGCGTTGGCAGAGCAAGACTTTGCTGATTTGAATATGGTGATTTTAGAGCGCAAAGAAAAGCTGCATAAACCTGTGTTGTTTGGGCATGAGGATGCAAGCTTTAACCAACGCAAACCTGAAAAAGGCTTGATTACCAAGCGTGAAGTTCGTGCTGTATCTCTGGCGCATATGCAGCTTAAAGCCAACAGTATTGTTTGGGATATTGGTGCGGGCTCTGGCTCTGTAGGTTTGGAAGCGGCAAGGCTTTGCCCGAATGGCTGGGTGTATGCCATTGAAAAGAATAAAGCTGATTATGAAATCGCTAGAAGTAATCAAGTGCAGATGGATATTCACCACTACACTTTGGTCAATGCTAAAGCCCCTGAATGTTTAGATGCTTGGCCTAATCCTGATGCTGTGTTTGTGGGTGGCTCGGGTGGCGAATTGGCAGGATTAATCCAGTTGATTGTAAGTAGATTGAATGAAGGTGGTCATTTGGTGATGAACTTTGTCACCATTGAAAACTTAACGGCAGCCGTGGAAGCACTTAAAGCTATGGATGTATCATGGTCTGTCACCCAAATGCAGGTCTCACGCAGTAAGCCGATTTTGCATATGCATCGCATGGCAGCAGAAAATCCTGTATGGATTGTGACGGTTGAAAAAATAGCCACAGAGGAACACGGATAAATGCAGATATGAAAAAAGGTAAGCTTGTTGCAACATCCTTAGGCCCTGGCGATGCAGGGCTGATTACTCGCAAGGCTTGGGCTGTGATGCAGTCGGATGCGATGTGGTGTTATCCTGTGCGACGCAAAGGCGGCAAGAGCCATGCTTTGGGTATTGCCGAGCGCACAGGGTTAGATATGCCTGATGATGCTTTGGAATTGGTCTTTCCTATGACCCATGACACAGAAGTGTTGGCACGGGCATGGGCACGGGCTGCGGATAAGATTGTGCCTGTGTTGCAAAGTGGGCGCGATATTGCTTTTTTGGTGGAAGGTGATGCTTCAACGTTTTCAACGTTTACCTATTTAGCGCGTTATGTGCAAAGCTTGGATGCGGATATTGAAGTGGAAACCATTGCTGGCGTACCATCCTTTAATGCAGCTGCTGCCAGTACATCATTTCCATTGGCAGAAACGGATGACACGGTGGCGATTGTGCCAGCAGGTTATGGCTTGGATGAACTGGAAAAACTATTGCCGCATTTTGATACCTTGGTATTGCTC
>JALUHL010000211.1 GCA_027053695.1 Ghiorsea sp. | reverse complement strand
ATCTTATGCTGGGTTGCTGTATCCATGCCATGCCCATGATCCTCAACGGCAAGCATCACATAAGCTTTGTTCAGCCCTGTTTTCTTATGCTGCAAGACTACATTTTTAGCGGTTACAATAATGATGCCATGATTTTCTGTTGCATCCACCGCATTATCCAACAAATGCTTGAGCATGGTGATGATACTTTCTTTGTTGGCAAATACCCTATGCAGCTTCTCTTTAGACCTTACCCTAAACTTACGGGGTTGTTCAGCTTCCAACTCATCATGATAATACTTTTCCATAGCCTGAATTGCATCCCCTGGATACAATTCTTCCATCACCAAATTATCTGCGGTGTCTGCGTAATCCACCAAATTGTGTGCCACACCACTGGCTTGCATGCCGCTCTTAGAAATACTTTCTAATTTTTTGGCAAGCTCAGGTCTATCACCGAGCTCCATTTTGATTAAATCTGCCGTACCCACCACCGATGCCATTTGATTGTTAATCACATGCGCAATCCCGCCCGTCACCGAACGTAATGTTTCCGCAAATTCTTCTTGTTTCTTCTGGGTTTCGGTAATATCAGACACAATGCATTCAATCACTTTACTGTAGTCCGTCTGATTGATAACCAGCTGTGCGTTAATCGATGCAATAAAAGTTTCCCCATCGGCTCGCTTCATATCCGTTTCAAATCCACGAACCAGACGCTCTGCAATCACTTGGTCAACCAAGGCACTGCCCATATTCGGCACTACCCAGCGCGAGAAAAAATCATGCCCAACCAGAGCATCTGCGGTTAATCCCAACAAATGTTGCGCTGATGCATTGACCTCTTGAATTGCACCATCCAACCCAATCACAATATAAGCATTATCCAGCAGATTGGCTAGATTCGAGCCTTTATCTGCAAGGTTTGCCTTATTTTGTTCGTTTTCTGTCAACGCTTAAACATCCTTTCCCATGGTCAAATCACCTCATATTCCCACAGAATAGGTGACTTATGTCTCTTTTGAAAGCAAAATCCTGACATGATGCTGATTGATGGCAATATCTTTGCTTACTTCTTACCACCCATGATGATAAGGAGCCTGCATACATGCGGATAAATATTCACAGCTTGGCTATGCTTTTTCTGCTTTGCCTAAGCACATCAGCCTCTGCCACTGAGCCCAGCATAGAAAGCTTGATGCTATTAAGTGATAAGGCACAAGAAGAAGTGGGAACACCTGCAACGCAAGCAGTTACGGCCACAACATCAGCAAAATCTTGGCGTGTATTGATTGATGTGCGCAGCAACCATTCCGATGGCGCTCATGACTTTAAAACACTGATAAAGCTAGCCGAGCAACGGCATCTTGATGTTCTAAGCTTTAATGAGCATGACCACTTTACCATACGCCTCGGATTGGAGCCTATCCCATGGCTCATCCATTACAGCCAAGCTCACCCTTCTTTGTATGAATCGGGTTTGTCCACTTTTTTTGAAGACCTGAAACAAGCAAGGGCAAGCACAGCGCTCACCATCATGGCAGGCACAGAATCGACCCCAGGTTATGACTGGCAAGGTTTACCCTTCAAAGATTTAAGCTTAAACAATGCCGAGCGCCATATCATCACCTTAGGTGCATATAAACCTGAACAAATCAAAGCCTTGCCTAGCTATCAGCTTACCCATGCGCAAGGTCTAAAATCTTTATCCCTTGTATTTTGGTTTACCTTTATTTTTCTGCTTATCTTTATTCTGCTGCGCAAACGCAAACGTGGTGTGGCTCTTTTGTTGGCAGGCTCATTTATAGCTTTTATGAGCACTTGGCTGATGCAAAAAAACACCAATGCTGACCATGATTTTTTACGAACTGCAAACGAACAAGGTTTATTCACCATTTGGGCGCATCCCGGCACATTATCTGGCGTGCGTGATGGACCTATGGGCGTTTTGCTAAACACTCCTCCTTACAATGCTCATATCTTTGATGAACCAGCAGATGCCTTTGCCGCGGTGTATGGTGATACCGATCAAAACACCGTGGCCGGTGGTTTATGGGATAGGTATATGATGAATTATATGCGTGGATATGTTGCTAAACCCATGTGGGCAACAGCGGCAGGCGATTTTCATGAAGAAGGGGCAGCCAATGAATTTTTAGGCAATTTTCCTATGGATGTTTGGGCAACAAGCAAAAAAGAAGAAGATATTCTAGATGCTTTAAGGCATGGGCATATGGCTGCCTGGCATATGAACAAGGCGCAAAACCTGAGCTTATCCACGTTATCTCTCGCCTATACCGACCCTTTATCTCATGAGCAAAAACACATGCTGGCAGGCGATGAAGCCAGCATTTCGCCTAACATCACTTTAACGGTTGGTCTTGAAGAGCGCGGTACGCCATCTTCTTTATCAAGCTTGCATGGGCAATGGATAATTGATGGCAGCATTTATCAAAGGGTTAGGCTCAATATCCATGACCAAGCCGTGCAAACGAGCACACTAAGCTTGCCTAAGGGTAAGCATGTGATACGCTTCCAAATACCCTCACAGCAAGGCATTCGCCTAGAAACCAACCCTTTTTTGGTGGATGTGAGACACGAATCAATAAGGCGCTAAAAATGAAACTTATCACCATACATCAACCCAATTATATGCCTTGGTCAGGCTTCTTTCATAAGTGGATGTTGGCGGATGTGTTTGTCATTTTAGATACCGTACAGTTTCATAAAAATGAATGGCAAAATCGCAATCGCATCAAAACGGCGCAAGGTGAACAGTGGATTACTGTGCCCGTGACCTATCGCTTTCCCCAAACCATTCAAGAGGTGGGCATTGCGCCAAACAATTGGGCAAAAAAACAAATTGCGAGTATCACCCAAGCTTACGCCAAAGCGCCTTACTTTGAACAAGTCTGGCAACCTGTTCTAAACATTCTACAGCAGCCGCATGATAAGCTATCCCCCCTTAATGTTGCGCTGATGCAGGCGCTTGGTGCGCAATTGGGCTGCACCGCGCCACTTGTGCTTGCATCCTCCTTGCCCGTGCAGCAAGAAGACCCCAGTCAACGCCTGATTGATATTTGCCAGCATTTGCAGGGCGATGCTTATTTATCGGGCGCCGAGGGGCGAAGCTATTTGCAAAAAGATGCGTTTACCCAAGCAGAGTTAGATTTATATTTTCAAGAAGTTGCCCCTCCAACCTACCCACAATTGCACGGTGAATTTATACCCTACTTGAGCGCACTTGATGTGTTGTCTAATATCGGTGATGATGCACAATTGGTAATTCGGGAAATGGGGGATATGATATCATGAGTATGATTCTAGCTTTAGCGCCACATCCAGATGATTTGGAAATTGGTTGCGGTGGCACACTTGCTCAACATGTACAGCGCGGTGATGAAGTGCATATCTATGTGGCCACTTCAGGTGAGCAAGGTGGCAATGCTGCAACACGCAAACAAGAACAAGAGACTGCTGCGAAAATTTTGGGTGTGAAAGAAGTGCATTGGGGTGCCTTTGTGGACACCAAACTACCAGAATCCAGCTTAGCCCTGATGCAAGATTTAGAGGCCGTGATTGAGGCCGTCAATCCAGACACAGTGTATATCAATCATATCAATGACACCCACCAAGACCACAGAGAAATGGCGCAAGTTGCGCACTCTGCGACCCGCTATATTGCCAATGTGTTAGCTTATGAAACACCTTCCACCATTGGTTTTGAACCCACCTGTTTTATGGAAACAGCCGACACGCTTGCCACTAAGCTAAAAGCATTAGAGGCGCACGCATCGCAAGTGGAGCGCACCCATGTTCGCTTAAATATTACCGAAATTGCGCTTGCCACATCACACTTTCGTGGCGTACAAGGTAAAATGTCTTGTGCCGAAGCCTTTATGCCTATTCGTATTCGCCTATAAACATGGTTATCCCTCATTCTAGGCCTGTATTTGCTGCTGGTGTTGCAGATGTTTGTAACGATGTGCTTGCTGAACAAATCCTCGCCTGTGGCAAGCATACCCAAGCATTAGAACAGCAAGTGGGTCAAGCTTTGGGGCTGCCGAATACTTTGGCTGTCAACGCAGGAACATCAGCATTGATGCTGGCCATACGCGCATTAAGCAAAGGCAAAACCAACCCTCGCGTTGGCATTCCATCCTATGTTTGCGCTTCGTTATGGTTTGCCGTCAAAGCTGCTGGTGCTAAGCCTGTATTGATGGATTGCAATGCGGATTTCACCTTGGATGCAGAGCAAGCTCGCGATATGAGTAACACCTTGGATATGTTGGTGTTGGTGCACCCCTTTGGCATGGTTGAGCCTTTGGCAGCGGAAACATTTGCTTGCCCTGTGATTGAAGATATTGCCCAATCCGTAGGCGCAACATTTAACGAGCAGAAGGTCGGCACATTTGCAGATGTATGCATAGGTTCGCTTTATGCCACCAAACCTTGGGGTGGTGCATACGGTGGTTTTATCGCCAGTAAACATGCTGAACTGATTGCGCAATGTGGTGTCATGATTAACCCTGATGGCAGCAATCTTGAGGCAACATATGTGGGGCATCATTTGCTATCCAATGTCCATGCCGCCTTGGCTAGTCATCGCATACAACATGCCGAACATGAGCAAAAGCAGCGCCAAGCTTGGGCAATGAAATATGATGCGTTGCTAGCTGAGTTTGCCGAGCAAGGTAAAGCTAGCCCCATCCATAGTGTAGCGCATAGTCAAGGCAATGCATTTCGTTATCTTGTGCATTGCGCTGTCGATATCGCACCCATCATCCAAGCCTTTCAAAGCTTAGGCATTGCTGCTGCAAGGCCTGTACAACAGCCACTACATCAGAACGATGAACAAGCTCTACCTCAAGCCAAACACGCTTGGCAGCACACGCTTTCCTTGCCATTGTTGGCAGATATGAGCAATGATGAATTTACCCTGATGCAACAAGGCATACGAACATGTTTCACTTCTTAGACCATAGCCTCACCCGCTGGCTGGCATTGTTCCTTGGCGCAGTGCTTGTTGTGCCTTGGCATGTGGAGGGCTTGCTGACCCACGGTATGTTATTATTTCTTGCCAGTGTATTGCTTTGTTTTGCGTTGATGCCACTGATTATTCATTTCGCTAAACGCATTGATGCTTTGGATTACCCTGATGCAAGACGAGTTCACGCCACCCCCACCCCTAGAATTGGCGGCCTTGCCGTCATTATTGCAGTGAACGCCACATTGTTGTTCAACTTTGAATATTCGCTGGCATTTAAAGGTGTGGTGATTTCCGCTCTGATTGTCGGTTTATTGTCTTTATGGGATGATATCAAAGCGCTTTCTGCAGCCATCAAACTTGTGGGGCAGTTGCTTGCTGTTGCCGTGTTGATGTATTGCGATGTCACGCTGCATTTTGCGCCCGACACTTGGTGGGGCATCGTTTTAGAGTATTCTGTTACCACGCTGTGGATGATTGGTATCACCAATGCATTTAATTTCTTGGACGGCATCAATGGGCTTGCATCATCGCTTGCCGCAGCCACATGTTTATTGATGGGCGCTTTAGCTTGGCATACCGACCAAAACTATATGTTTTACCTTTGTTTGGCTGTGGCAGGTGGTGCTGTGGGCTTTTTGGCTGATAACGCTCGCTATCAAACCCAAGCACGTTCATTTTTAGGCGATGTGGGCAGCACTTATCTAGGCTGGGTGATGGCGGCGGTTGCTGTGATGGGTGATTGGTCGGGAGACAGCGCTATCAAAGCTTATGCCGCACCCCTGCTTATCTTTTCCGTGATGATTTTTGATATGGTTTACACCACCATTTCACGCATAGCGCGGGGCGATGTGCATTCATTCAGAGAGTGGATTGAATATGTGGGCAAAGATCATTTGCATCATAGGCTTATGGATATTGGTTGCACCCAACTGCAAGCGGTCACACTCATCGTCAGCTTCTCGCTGTTGATGGGTCTTTCCGCTTTGGCTTTGATTAAAAGTGACATCATTACGGTTTGGCTATTGCTTTTCCAAGCCTTGGTTTTTTATCTCACCCTCAGCTTCTTTATGCTTAGAGTACGCAAAGAAAACAAAGCATCATGAACCACAATGTGGTGGAACGCTGGCAACATATCAAACAAGCCTTACCCAGCCACACGCAATTGATAGCTGTCTCCAAATATGCCGACATCTCGGATGTGCAGGAGCTTGCCCAAGTTGGGCAGCAAGACTTTGGCGAAGCCCGCCCGCAGCAGCTTAGAGATAGAGCCAAAGCATACCCTGATTTGCATTGGCATATGATTGGCCCTTTGCAAAAAAACAAAGCCAAATATGTGGGTAAACATGCATATATGTGGCATTCCTGCTGCGATTTGGATGTGGCAGCGCAAGTTGCCAAACATGTGCAAGGCAAGCCTTTACCAACGCTTGTTCAGGTCAATATTTCAGGTGAGCCGCAAAAACAAGGCATTCAACCTAACGACCTACCCTTGTTTTTGGAACAATTAAACCATATAAAAGACTTATCCATCATAGGCTTGATGGGCATGGCAGCAAAAAATACTGATGCCCATGCATCTTTTAAGCTTTTGCATCAGTGTAGAGATGATATATTGCGTAACCATCCTGAAGCAAAAGAGCTGTGTATGGGTATGAGCAATGATTGGCAGCAGGCGATTGAGCATGGCGCAACCATGGTGCGTATAGGCTCAGAAATTTTTGGTGCAAAACAAGGATAGTATGAACACAAAAAACATTACATTGATTGGCGGCGGCAACATGGCAGAAGCCTTGGCGGCTGGCCTGATTCAAGCAGGGCATCAAGCCCAGCATATCACCATCACCGATACCAACACATCTAGGCTGGAGCAACTCCAGCGTGATTACGCTGTGCAAACAAGCGCAGATAATGCAGCCAGCATCCAACATGCTGATATGATTGTGCTTGCCATCAAACCCCAAGTGATTGAAGGCGTATTGCAAGATATGGGTAGCCACATCCCTGCTGCTGCCACCATGGTAAGCATTGCTGCAGGCACCAGTATTCAAACATTAGAAGCTGCCGCAGGCAGGCAAGACCTTGCTTGGGTGCGTGTCATGCCCAATACGCCTGCCATGTTAGGCGCTGGTATGTCTGTATTGTTCAGCCATGAAAGCCAAGCGCATAAAGATGCCGCAGAATATGTCTTAGCCGCATCTGGGGAAACAGCTTGGGTAGATGATGAAAAGGCATTGCATGCCGTCACAG
>JALUHL010000210.1 GCA_027053695.1 Ghiorsea sp. | reverse complement strand
TTTTAGTGTACATCGTTATGAATGGGAGGCTGGTATATTCAATTACCATACGGTATTTCCCAGCGGCAGCACAACATCCATTCCATTAACTGCCTCTGAGATAATAGTGAATCGTTTTTTTACGGAGTATTTCTACTATGGGGTTCATATGATGTATGCTGCCAAAGGGGGTAGCTATGGTGGCTATGGCGCTGCTTTTGTTAGTATAGGTTATAAATCTCAAGAGTTACTCAATGATTTGTCTTTAGCTATAGAGTTTGCTGCTGGAGGTGGGGGAGGAGGAGCAACTTCAGTTGGTGGAGGGGCGTTGTATATGGGAAATGTATATCTTGATTATAAGATCAACAGTGCAATAGATCTTCGTATCGGAGCTGGTCGCCTTCAAGCATTGCAAGGAGAGCTTGATACCTTAACTACAGAGGCAATGTTAACTTACTCTTATGGAGTTGAAGAGCGTTAAGGTAGTTGACCATTTTTTTTGCTACTTCATCATAGCTACACTTTTTATGTAAGGAATCGTTTATGCCGCATTTAGTTCTTATCGATGGCCCCAACTATGTTTTTCGTGCTTTCCACGCTGTAAAACACAATTTAAGCAACTCTAAAGGGCAACCTACCAATGCTGTGTTTGGCTATGTGCAAATGGTGCGCTCTATTCTTAAAGATTTAAGCCCAACGCATGTGGCCGTGGTATTTGACCCTAAGGGCGGCACGTTTCGTAATGAGATGTATGCAGAATACAAGGCGCACCGACCACCCATGCCCGAAGATTTGGCAGCCCAATGGGATTATGTTTATGAAGTGACCGATGCTTTTAATTTTGCGCGAATTTGTGTGCAAAACTACGAAGCCGATGATGTGATTGCGACGCTAGCTCGCCAAGCCGAAGCCAAAGGTTGGGATGTGACCATCGTATCTACCGATAAAGACTTGATGCAGTTGGTGGGTGATAAGATTTGGATGCTGGATACCATGCGGCGCAAAGAATATGGTATTGATGAAGTCAAAGAAAAGTGGGGCGTGGAGCCTGCTAAAGTTCAAGACTTGCTCGCACTTGCAGGGGATTCGGCAGATAATATTCCTGGCGTGCCAGGTATTGGCCCTAAGACGGCATTGGAGTTAATCAATACCTACGGCGATTTGGATGGTATCTTAAGCCATGCCCATGAAATTAAACAAAACAAACGCCGTGAAAATCTGATTGAATTTGCAGATGATGCGCGATTATCGTATGAGCTGGTGGCATTGGATGAGCAAACGCCATTGCCATTAACACTGGACGATTTGAAAGTACAAGAACCCAACCGAGAAAAGTTAGCCAAAGTGTTTGCTGAGCTAGAATTCAGGCGATTAACCGCAGAATTTTTGGATGGAGATGAAGCGCCTGTTTCTCCCGTAATTTCAGCTTCCACAACACTAGCGCCCGATGAAGCTTCACAAGATGAAGAAGTGTTTGAAGCGCAAAAGCCTTTAACCACCATCACTGTGGATGACGAAACCAAGTTGGATGCCTTGCTACAAGCTTTGAATCAAGCCACGCTGGTGGCGGTTGATACAGAAACCACATCTTTAAATATCCATGATGCAGATTTGGTGGGATTGTCTTTTTCTGTGCAAGCAGGTGCTGGGTTTTATGTGCCTGTGGCGCATAGGGGCGCTGATTTATTAAGCGAAGCACCCAAACAACTGCCCAAAGCTCAAGTCTTGGAAGCGCTCAAACCTTTCTTGGAAGCCCAAGATAAAGGTAAATGTTTGCATCATAGTAAATACGATAGACAAATTTTGTTTGGTGAAGGTATTCATTTGGCAGGCGTAGTTTACGATACCATGCTGATGGCGTATGTGCTCGAAGCAGGGCAGGCGGTGAGCATGGATAAACTTGCGCTCAAATATTTGGGGCATACATGCAGATCATTTGAAGATGTTGCAGGCAAAGGCGCTAAACAAATCACCTTTGATTTGGTGGGCATCGATGAAGCCGCACCTTATGCTGCAGAAGATGCGGAAGTGACACTTCGTTTATGCGAAAAGCTCAAAGAAAAATTGGGTGGACGCCTATCAAGGCATGATGAGATTGAATTGCCCTTGTCTGATGTGCTTGCCGATATGGAATGGGCAGGCGCATTTGTGGATGTGGCGCAGTTGCAAGCTTTATCTGCGCGATTTGGCGAACGCATTGATGCCTTGCAGGCTGAAATTTTTAAAGCGGCAGGTGAAGAGTTTAATATTCAATCACCCAAGCAGTTGGGCGTATTATTGTTTGAAACTTTAGGCATTGAAGGCGGCAAAAAAACCAAGTCTGGGCAGTGGGCAACAGGTCAAGAAGTGTTGGAAAAACTTGCAGCAGAGCATGAAGTGCCGCGCTTGATTTTGGAAGTGCGCAGTTTATCCAAGCTTAAATCAACCTATACCGATGCTTTGCAGAAATTGGTGAACAAAACAACGGGTAGGGTGCATACATCGTATAACCAAGCCGTAACCACCACAGGTCGTTTATCTTCGACCAACCCCAACTTACAAAATATCCCCATTCGCTCGGAAGAAGGGCGAGAAATTCGCAAATCTTTTGTTGCAGAGCATGGCAGAAAGTTGATTGCAGCGGATTATTCGCAAATTGAACTGCGTTTGATGGCGCATTTCTCAGGGGATAAAAATTTAAGGCAAGCTTTTGCCGATGGCTTGGATATTCATGCGGCAACGGCTGCATCAGTGAATCAAATTCCGCTAGAGGAAGTGACTGGCGAGCAGCGCAGACAAGCCAAAGCGGTGAACTTTGGTATTTTGTATGGCATGAGTGCTTTTGGTTTGGCGAAACAGTTGAATGTAAGCCGTAGCGATGCCAAGATGTTTATTGAGGCTTATTTTGCGCAATATCCTACCGTGCAAGCTTTTATGGATGAAACTTTGGAAAAAGCACGCGCGCAAGGTTACGTAGAGACGCTTTTGGGGCATAGGGTGCAAGTGCCTGATATCAACAGCAGCAATGGCATGCAAAAGGCTTATGCCGAGAGAACGGCCATCAATGCGCCACTGCAAGGCTCGGCTGCGGATATTATCAAAGTGGCGATGATAGATTTACAAAAACGCTTAAAAGCAGAAAAGCCTGAAGCTCAGCTTATGATGCAAGTGCATGATGAATTGATTGTGGAATGTGCGGCAAGTGACGCGGATGAAGTCGCCGGCATGATGAAGGAAACCATGGAGCAAGCTGTTACACTGGAAGTGCCCCTGATTGCAGATATTGGCATTGGCACTAGCTGGTTTGAATCTCATCAACTATAGTAAAGGAAAAGTGAAGGGGTAAAGAGGTAAGATTGAGCATTTTTTCCTATTTTAAAGTCAATGCAGAGCAAGAGCAGCGGCCATACGAATATCGTATTCAGTTGGTTAATGTGATGCTGGTATTGTCTATGTTGGTTTTGGGTGGATTCTCTATTGCCCATCTTTTTGTCCACCACACCACCACAGCTATATTTCAAATAGGTTTGGCTTTGTTGTATGCCTTTACCTATTTTGACCCTTTAAAAATACTTACTTATAAACGCAAAGAAAACATTGCCATGATGGGTACAATGCTTTTGTTTTGGTTTTTATTTACCGATGGTAGCTTTGAAAGAACAGGCATTTATTGGATTCCATTTTTCCCATTCCTTGCTTTTGCTGTGTCTGGATTATCCCGTGGTTTGGCTTGGGTTGCATTGTTTTCCATGGGATTGCTTGGCATCGAAGCCTTGGCTTATATGGATATGATGACATCGCCATATTCTGGATTAGAAACCATATTCTTTTTTGTTGCCTTCACATTTTATACCATTATCGCAGCCTTATTTGAATCTTTGCGTATTCGTCAGCAGCAGCAAGTGCAAGCCAAGCAACAAAGCTTTGAGCAAGTTCAAGAAACATTAAATGCCACTTTAGAAACCTTAGAAAAAGAAATTGAGAACCGTACCTTTGAGCTCAAAGCAAGCAATCGAAAATTAAAACAGGAAATTGAAAGTCATAAGGCGACCAACCAAGAATTAAAAGATGCAGAGCAGAAATTTTACAAGGCGCAAAAAATGGAAGCCTTGGGTACACTTGTTGGCGGCGTTGCCCATGATTTTAATAGTATTTTATCCAGCATCAATGCCAATCTTTTTGTGATTCAACGGCATATCAAAGGTGTGCCACAGGTGCAGCAGCCTTTGGATGATGTGGAACGCATGGTGGCACATGCATCGAATATGACCCAGCAATTATTGACGTATGCACGCAAAGATGAAGTCGATAAAACCCATTATAACTTAAGCTTATTCATGAAAGAAGCCGTCAAACTCTTACAATCGACTCTGCCTTCAAGGATTAAATTTAACGTCAAACTTACCTCAACGCCTTTGCCCGTGTTTGGCAATACCACCCAATTACAACAGGTGTTGATGAACCTTGTTAGTAATGCGCGTGATGCGTTGTCGAGCTGTGAAATGCCTGAATTGAATTTGGTGGTGGCATCGCTTGAAGAAGCCAAATCGCAACGGGATAAACATCCTGTATCGGGTAAACATTGGTTGTATATTGGTTTGTCTGATAATGGTGAAGGTATAGCGGCTAATGATTTACAGCATATTTTTGACCCGTTCTTTACCACCAAGGATACGGGCGAAGGTACGGGGTTGGGTTTGGCGATGTGTGATGGGGCTATCCAATCGCATGGTGGCATCATTGAAGTGGATAGTACGCCAAAGCAAGGTACAACATTCCATATTTATTTGCCTATGTTCAATCAAGACGACAAGCGTAGCAGTATTCAAGAAAGCGTGGATGAAGGTTTGCGCGGCAAGGGTGAAACTGTGCTTTTGGTTGATGATGATGCTGTATTGTGCCAAGCGCAAAAAGGTGCGCTTGAAAGCTTGGGGTATAAGGTGGAACTGGCGAGCAATGGTTTTGAAGCTATCAAGCGTTATGCAGAATCAGATATTGATGTGGTAGCCATGGATATTATGATGCCTGAAATGGGCGGCATTAAAGCTGCGCAACATATCTTAACTATGGATGATAAAGCCAAGATATTCTTTGCCTCAGGTTATGATAAAGATAGCTCCACAGAGCGCTTTTTAAGCCATGATTTTGAACATATGGAGCATATTCATCGCCTAAACAAACCCTTTACCATCCAACAATTATGCGCAGCCATCCGTCGAGAGCTTAGCGCCTAACCCAAGGCGCTGCACTTATGCTTTGTGGTAAATCTTGCCACCTTGTTCGTTAAAGGTTTCCGCCTGCTCATACATACCTGCTTCAATCGCTTTCATCGCATCAATGCCATGCTCCTCTGCATAATCACGCACATCTTGGGTGATTTTCATGGAGCAGAATTTAGGCCCACACATGGAGCAGAAGTGGGCAACCTTGGCAGACTCTTTCGGCAAGGTTTCATCATGGAATGACTTGGCTGTGTCAGGGTCAAGTGATAAGTTGAATTGATCTTCCCAACGGAATTCAAAACGTGCTTTGGATAAAGCATCATCGCGTTGTTGTGCGCCGGGATGCCCTTTGGCCAAATCGGCAGCATGGGCAGATATTTTATAAGTAATCACGCCCGTTTTTACATCATCACGGTTGGGTAGTCCCAAATGTTCCTTGGGTGTTACATAGCAAAGCATAGCGCAGCCATACCAGCCAATTTGAGCAGCGCCGATACCAGAAGTGATATGGTCATAACCCGGTGCAATATCTGTGGTCAAGGGGCCAAGCGTGTAGAATGGCGCTTCATCACAATAATCAAGCTGTAAGTCCATGTTTTCTTTAATCATTTGCATAGGCACATGCCCAGGGCCTTCAATCATGGTCTGCACATCATGTTGCCAAGCGATTTTAGTCAACTCACCAAGTGTTTTAAGCTCGCCCAATTGCGCTTCATCATTGGCATCAGCAATCGCGCCCGGGCGTAAACCATCGCCTAAAGAGAAGGAGACATCATAAGCTTTCATGATTTCACAAATCTCTTCAAAGTGGGTGTATAAAAAGTTTTCTTGATGATGTGATAAGCACCATTTTGCCATAATCGAGCCACCGCGCGATACAATGCCTGCCAAACGATTGGCAGTGAGCGGCACATAACGCAGCAATACGCCAGCATGGATGGTGAAATAATCGACTCCTTGTTCAGCTTGTTCAATCAAAGTATCTCGGAAAACTTCCCAATTCAAATCTTCTGCAATGCCGTTCACTTTTTCCAAAGCTTGGTAAATCGGTACTGTGCCAATGGGTACAGCCGCATTGCGAATAATCCATTCGCGGGTTTCATGAATGTTTTTACCCGTGGATAAATCCATGATGGTATCTGAGCCCCAGCGGGTTGCCCAAGTCATTTTATCCACTTCTTCTTCAATGGATGAGCCCAAAGCTGAGTTACCAATATTACCATTGATTTTGACCAAAAAGTTGCGGCCAATAATCATAGGCTCCAATTCAGGATGATTGATGTTGGCAGGGATAATGGCGCGACCACGAGCCACTTCATCGCGCACAAATTCAGGGGTGATGACATGCGGAACATTTGCACCAAAGTTTTGCCCAGGATGTTGCTTGGTGATTTCACGCAAATGTTCACGTTTTTGATTCTCACGAATGGCGACATATTCCATTTCAGGCGTGATGATACCTTGTCTTGCATAATGCATTTGGCTTACATTTTTGCCAACTTTGGCTTTGCGAGGCTGTTTTAAATGTTCAAACCTTAGATGGTCAACGCTTGCATCATCGCGGCGTTCATTGCCATATTTAGAAGATAGTCCAGTTAGCGGAGCAGTGTCATCGCGCTCTTCAATCCAAGCAGAGCGAACATTAGGCAGACCTTTTCTTAAATCTAACTCAACATCAGGATCGGTATAAGGGCCAGATGTATCATAAACAAGGATAGGGTGATTTTCTTCTATGCCATTCGATGTTTGGGTTGGCGATAAGCTAATTTCACGCATAGGCACGCGAATATCAGGGCGTGAGCCCTCAATATACACCTTCTTGGAGTTAGGGTAGGGCTGCCTTGCCTCATTGCTTCCTGAGCTCATTTGCACTGAAATTTTATCGCTTGGCATGGTTTCACTTAATTCCGACATAAACTTAAACATCCTCTGTGTATAAAAAGAAGCCCGATGATAACGAGATTTGCAAGCAAGATATAGTGAATAATCTTGTGTGTTTAATTTGATAAATCAGCCATTGCAAAATACGTCAATGTTTTCAAGATGGTGCAGATGAAAAGTGTGGATGTTATCATTATTGGAGCGGGTGCTGCGGGTTT
>JALUHL010000209.1 GCA_027053695.1 Ghiorsea sp. | reverse complement strand
TAGCGGATAAATCTACCTCATGTCTATTACTTCGCTCATCATCTATCTAAAACTCTGCGTACCTTTGCGCCCTCTGCGGTTCAAAAAGCTTTTATATCTATTACTTTCCCATACCAATTGAAGCCTAAAAAGAAACCTACTTCGTCAACAAATCAACAAAAGATACCGCAGCCATATCCCAATCATGCTTTTGCTGATATGAGTTAGTGTGAATCCAAGCGGTTTTCGCGCCTGCTTGCTTGGCGACAGCAA
Organism: Ghiorsea sp.; assembly: GCA_027053695.1. GTDB lineage: Bacteria > Pseudomonadota > Zetaproteobacteria > Mariprofundales > Mariprofundaceae > Ghiorsea. Next base: position 7,054 of record JALUHL010000209.1, on the reverse strand, counting down.
GATTGTTTTCCATATCATCAATCACCAACACTTCAGCCGCAGCCACACCCTCTGCATCAAAGAGAAGCTGCAACGTATCCATGCATGGTTTAGGCGTGTATGCATTGAACCGAATATCATAAATTTTCGCAAAATAATCTCGAATACCCAAAGCTTCTAAAATTGTCTCTGCATGTTCTTTGGTGCCGTTGGTGTGAATCACCTTGCGCATGGGCATGGCTTGCAGCACATCATGCAATTCAGGGCGTGGCATAAGAAGCTCATGTGCATTCACATCATGCGCTTCTTGTAAAAAAGGCTCTGCATCATGCCCGTGATGCTCCATCAAACCTTTGAGCGTTGAGCCGTACTGCTTCCAATACTTGATGCGAATGGTATCCGCTTCGGCTTGGTCAACACCCAACTCACGGCGAATATACTGGTTCATTCGCGCATCCATGCGCGCAAACACACCATTATTTGCCTCATAAAGCGTATTATCAAGGTCGATGACGACCAGTGAAAGGTTTAAGTTTGCAAACATGGCAACAAACTAAACTTTATCATCAAGCTTGCAAAATATACTTCAAATCACAATCATGCGCTTTGAATTTAGGGGTATAAGCATGTCAATTTTCAAGCGTTTGAGCAAAGGTTTAAGCAAAAGCCGTGATGGGCTTGCTGCGATGTTTCCCGGGCAAAACAAAGACAAGCTTAGTGATGCAGAATGGCAAGATATTGAAGATGCATTGATTATGGCAGATTGCGGCGCGCAACTTGCGATGGACTTGACCCAGCAAGCCAAGAAAACACCCCAACCTTTACAAAGCTTACGTCAACTGATGAAAACTACACTTAAGCATGATACACCCATCCAAGATGCCAAACCCTTTGTCTTGCTGGTTGCTGGCGTAAATGGCACAGGAAAAACCACCACCATTGGTAAACTGGCGAATATGTATGCCGACCAAGGCAAAAAGGTATTGATTGGTGCTGCAGATACTTTTAGAGCAGCAGCAGTCGAGCAATTGGCAGTATGGGTGGAGCGAGCAGGCGCAGATATTGTGAAGCAAGCTGAAGGTGCAGACCCTGCATCGGTTGCCTTTGATACCATTTCTCGCGGCATCGCCAAAGCTTATGATGTGATTATTATTGATACGGCGGGGCGCGTACAAACCGATACTGGGCTGATGAATGAGCTTGCCAAAGTGTATAGGGTGATGGGCAAAGCTTTAGATGGTGCGCCGCATGAAGTATGGCATGTGGTGGATGGCGGCACTGGGCAAAATGCAGTGGCTCAAGTGGAAAAATTTCGTGAAATTATTCATACCACGGGACTGATTGTCACCAAGCTGGATGGCACTGGTAAAGGCGGTATTTTATTGCAACTCTGCGACAAATTTAAGTTGCCCGTGCGTTATGTGGGTGTTGGCGAAACCTTAGAAGATTTGATGCCGTTTAACCCTGATGACTATATTGATAGCTTACTGCCAGCTACCCCTAGCAACGAGGAATCAAAGTAGCTTCCAAAGGCGTTTCCCTTGAAAGCGTACATTCTCCCACTCGGATTCATTGCCCGATGGTATTTCAGCCGCACCTGTAATCAAATAGCCGCCTTTATGCATGGTCTTGGCAATTCTATCCACCACTTTTTTGCGTTCTTCAACCGTGAAATAAATCAAGACATTCCTTAAAAACACGACATCAAATGACCCTTGCCGCCTTGCCTGCATGACCAATCCATCATCGGTTAAGTTGCCAGTTTGAAAATCAACCATACCTTTTAATATGCTACTTACTCGCCAATCTTTGGCTTTATCATCATAATTGAAAAAACGTTCCAAGCGTTTGGCAGGCATGCCGCGTTTGACCTCCACCTCAGAGTAAACACCTGCTTTGGCATAGGCGATGGCTTCTGTGGATAAATCTGTACCTAAAATTTTCACCATATGCTGCCCTTGCGGCAAAACTTCATTGGCAACCATGGCAATGGAATAGGCTTCTTGCCCACGGGATGCTGCACACGACCATACTTTAATCGTTGAACGCCCTTTCTTAAGCAGCTCAGGAAATATCATCTCGCTTAAAGCATCGTAAGGGTATTGATCCCTAAAAAATAGGGTTTCATTGGTTGTCATGGCATCAATGGCAGCCGATGCAACTGGAGAGTTCTCGGATTGCCTCACGCAATCCACCAATTTATTCAAATCTGAAATCGCATGCGAACGCAGCAATGGCTGCAACCGCGATTGAATCAAATATTTTTTATCGGGTGTAATAATGATACCGCTCTTTTTCTCTAAAAAACCTCTGAACCAATGAAACTCTTGTTCTCTCATGCTCGACACTCCGTATATCTCATCAATCGGCGGGCAATGGCATCTAAAGGTAGCTCTTCATCAGCAGCACCCAAACGTACCGTTGCACCTGCCATGCCCCAAACTGTGCTTGTGGCCTCATCTTGCACCAAGACTAAGTTATCTTTATCGGCTAAAAGCTTGGCTCCTTTAGCCCCATCATCACCCATACCTGTAATCACCACACCCAAGGCACTGGTTTTGGGCGCGAGTTCAGCCAAGGATGCAAACAATACATCCACCGAAGGAATACAATGGTTCACCCTTGCCCCTTCTTCCAACTTCACACGCAAACGTGAGCCAAAACCAACAATTTTCATATGAATGTCACCCGGCGCAAAGTAGATATGCCCTGCTTTTAAGGTTTCGCCATCTTTGGCCACTGAACATGTTAATGGGCTGATGCCTGCAATGCGCGTGGCAAGCTTTTCAAGAAACAGCTTGGGCATATGTTGTGTAACCACAATAGGGATGGGGAAATGCTTAGGTAACGCTTTAAAAATAGTGGCTAAGGCATCAGGGCCTCCTGTACTTGAACCTATCGCAATCAAATCAGGGCAGTTTTTACATTTCATCTGTGCGCTCGCCATATCAATGCACCGTCACATCTGCTGTATCCACGCCACCCAAGCTGGGTACAGTTAAACCAACAAATCTATCCACATTCACCAAAACCATCACCCTATCCTCTTGCTTTAACACCCCATCGCTCACCTGCCGCCAAGCCGAATCCAAGGATTGCGGCGTAGATTCAAAAGCCTGCTCATCCAATACAATGACCCCACCTACATCATCCACAATCAAGCCAAAATCTTCACCGCCTAAAGTCTCTACAATGGCAACATGAAAAGGTTTGCCCTCATCTCTAGCCGATAAACCAATCACCTTGCGTACCTCAAGCTCTGTAATCACGCGCCCTCTGAGGTTAATCAACCCTGCTACCGCATCTGGTGCTTTGGGCATATGGGTTCTCGGTTGCTGCTTGACCACTTCTCGCACCTGCTGCACGCGAAAACCAATCCATTGCTCGCCAACGCGGCAAGTCAGCAGCTCTGTAGAATGTTTCTTTTCTTTTGTTGCCGATATTGCGCTTTCTGCCATATGCTTCTCCTAAGCTACTTTGCGAGCACTTTCTTGTGCTGATTGCCGTGTAGAATGATGTACGGACTGATACGAAGATGGATGCGGCGGTTTTGCCAACACCTGAGATGTTTGCTGCTCTGCCGAATCACGGTGATGTCCTGCATGTTCATTTAACACTCGGGTGATGTTTTCAGATAAAGCTTGGCTATCCATCTTAGAAAGCACATCAGCAAACACATCACTTCCCAAACTATCCAAGTTCGCATCTTGTTTGCCCGTTAAGGCAACAATGATACAGTGGTACAAATGCGGTTGCGCTTTCACCCATGTTGCCAGTTCAATGCCATTGATATTGGGCATTTCAATATCGGTCAGGATGAGGTCTGGAGTAAATGTTTCCAACACTTTTTTCGCCTGCTCTCCATCTTCTGCAATACGAATCTCAAACTTCATAGATTCCAACACAGGAATCACCAGTTGACGGAAAAACTGAGCATCTTCAACAAACAATACCTTCATGGATGCATTGCCAGCTTGGTGGGCAAACCAATCAGGGTCAGCCCGCTGCACCACTTCAAACACATTGACCACTTCCGTAGCAATCTCTTGAATCACAGTTGTGCCAAGGAATAAGGGGTTATCCGATGCCTTTTTAATATCCATAGGCACTTCTAAAATATCTTCCACATCATCCACTTGCAAACACATGCGTTTGCCACTGTTAGGGTCTCCATCTGAAAGAATCAAACAATAGATTTCTTCATCCGCTTCTTTGCTCGCCTGCGGCTCACCAAGCAAGTCCGACCAGCGTAGCACCGTAATCACTTCGCCTCTGTATTGCAGAATTTCTCCCGTGGCTGTTTTCTCAATGGCATCAGGCTTAAGATATTCCAATCGCTCCACCAAGGTCATAGGAATGGCATAACGCATACCTGCTTGATTAAACAATAGGCTATGCTGCTGTTTATCCACTTCGCCTACTTCCGCATCCTCTTGAAGCTGCTGCATGGCATCCACATCCGAAGAAATTTGAATCATGGAAGCCAATCCATTGCAATCAAATATCGGAATCACTGTGCCATCCCCTAAAATGCTACAGCCGCCATAAAAATTAAGATGTTGGAAATGAATACCCAAAGGTTTGACCACAATTTCTTCTGCACCATAAATTTGGTCGGTTAAAATACCAAAGGTGCGGTCGCCCATATCCACCACCACAATCGAGCCATGCAAAGTATCATCTTCAGATAAATCCAAGGCTTGTTTTAAGCGCATCACTGGCAAAAGCTTGCCTCTAAGCCGATAAAAAGGTTGGCCTGCAATCAAGCGCCAATCATCTGAATCTTCTGGCGTACTTAAAAGCTCCTGCACACTCATTTGCGGAATGGCAAAGCGTTGCCCTTCGCAGCCAATCACCATGGCAGAAATAATGGCTAATGTCAGCGGAATCCGAATACGCAGGGTCGTGCCTTCACCGACCGTGCTATCAATATCCACACTGCCACCCACGCGCTCAATTTCCGTGCGCACCACATCCATACCCACACCGCGCCCAGAAAAATTGGTCACCTTTTCAGCCGTGGATAAACCTGCATGGAAAATCAGTTGCAATGCCGCTTTTTTGGAAATCGTCGCCGCCTGCTCCTCAGACAACACCCCCATCTTCACCGCTTTTTCCTTAATTCTTTCAGCATCAATACCGCCACCATCATCATGAATGGTAATCAAAATAAAGCCTGACTCTTGGACGGCTGAAAGGGTTAAGATGCCCTGCTCTTGCTTTTGATTTTCAGCCCGCACACTGGGCATTTCAATGCCATGGTCACAACTGTTGCGAATGATATGGGTTAGCGGGTCTTTTAAGGCATTGAGAATGGTTCTATCCAACTCGGTATCTTCGCCCTGCATCACCACTTTAATTTTTTTATCCAGCTGCTTGCCAATATCACGAACAATACGCGGCACACTGCTCCAAATCGTCTGAATAGGCTGCATACGCGTGCGCAGCAGTTGATCTTGTAACTGCTCAGTAATTTGATCCACATCTCTACCTACACGCATCAAATCCATAGAGCCTGATGCACGCACCATTTGCACTAGGCTGTTGCGCGTCAACACAAGCTCGCCCACTTGATTCATCAATTCATCCAGCAATTCAATATCCACACGAATGCTGGCATTGCTCTGAGGCTTTTTGGCTTTAGTTTGTGCCTTCTGTGGCGCTTTCGTTTGAGAATCCTTTTGAGGTTTGCTCTTTTGCTGAGCGGTAGTTTCTTTCGCGACAGAGGGTTTAACCTCAACGGGCGCTTCAACCACAGCTTCTTCGCCATGAGGCGCTTCTTCTGCTTGGGTGGGTATCACTTGTTCACCTTGCTCTTCTGTCTGCGCAGCAGAACGGGCAATGCCCAAAATTTTTAACGCATCGGATGATGTCAAAGGCTGAATATCTTTAAGTCTCGCAAAGCCTGCGGCAATCACATCCGCAGCCGTAATCAGCCTTTCGCCCTGTAAAGCTTCAATGATGGATGCATCCATATCATCCAGCCATGTGATACTTGCTTGCGCTGCACCCGCATCGTCTGAATCCACTTTATCTGAAGTTTTCGCAGCAGATTCCCCAGCATCTGCACCCGCCACTTGTTGCTCACAAGCTTTAAGCCGAGCAATCAAATCACTATGGTCAAGTTCAGGCTCTTTGCCTGTTTCTTCTAATCCTTCTAGCAACTGGGTAATCGCATCTGCACATTCCAAGAGCAAAGATACAATATCTTCATTGACTTGATATTTCAGAGCCCGAATGCGGCTAAGCAAGTTTTCGCCTGCGTGCGCCACTTTTTCAAGGTAATGGAGGTTTAAAAAACCGCAGCTTCCTTTCACCGTATGAATAGTTCTAAAAATCGAGCCTAAAAGCTCTTCATCATCTGGATTGGCTTCCAAATCCATCAGCTGCTGCTCTATGGCAGCAAGATTCTCATTACTTTCGGTTAAAAATTCGCCTAATAATTCTTCATCCATACCTTACTCCTTATCTGCAAAAGCTTATTAAAACAACATGCCGCCTACGGTTTCAATCAAAGCATCTGGCTCAAAGGGTTTAACAAGCCATGCTGAAATACCCGAGTTGTGCCCAATGGATTTTTTATCTTCACCTGATTCTGTGGTGAGCATAACAATCGGGGTTTCCGCATAAGCTTGGGTCTCTCTAAGCTTTTGAATCATGGTTAGCCCATCCATATTGGGCATGTTCAAATCGGTGAGAATCAAATCAAAGGGTGGGTCAGATTGTATGGCTTTATCCAAACCTTCTTGCCCGTCTTTGGCTTCTTCCACACCAAAATCCACAGATAATAATGTTCGCTTCACGGTGATGCGCACCATGGTTGAATCTTCAACAATCAATATACGCGGACCACTCATAATTCACCTCTTAATACCACTCGTTCTTCTTCCATCACATAACGCTTAGACACCTCTTCTTCCCAAAGCACGGCTTCGCTTGCATCGGGTAGCGCACTAGCCCATTCATCCAAGCATGACTTCACATTATTTAAGCGTTGGCTAACGCGGTCGATATTTTGCAAATCGGTGAGTGCATCCATAATGGCTGCCTCAACTTCCTCAGATACGCCCATATC
>JALUHL010000208.1 GCA_027053695.1 Ghiorsea sp. | reverse complement strand
CAGAGCCACCTGCAAATATCGTTACAAGGGTGGCTAAAAGTTTGACGGGGATAACGGCAACATCTATTTTTCCATGATGTTTATGCACGGCCTGAATGACTTTTTCTGTGCCATGCCCTTCTGCATTTGGGGCAAAGGTCTTCACAATCCATACTGTTAAAACCAGCATAAATGGAAGAGAATAATAGTAGTGAAAGGGCATATCGGATTGATGTAGTTCAGCCCAAGCAATGGATTTTAAAAAGAATGAAACGACAAAACCAATAAGAATGCCAACCGTAGAAGACAGAAATACCCATTTAACAACACTAAAGAAGATGGTAGTCTGTTCTGTCACATGCTTATGCATTATAAGGTTCCTAAAAAAATATTCCCAAGTTTAGCATAATAAAAAGGTATATGTTAAGAATAATTCATCTGTAATAAAGAAAGGCGGAGCCGTCATTTATATTTACAGGATGTGTAACCTTAGCTGCTTCAGGAATAGTGATAACAGTTTACATAGCTAGCCCGCGATGCCTACTTGCGTTCACTGGCTTTTGTATATACCAAGCCTTTATCTCTTTTGCCCACAGCAATCACAAAAAATCATGATTTCATCATCATTAACTTCATAAACCAAACGGTATCCAACAGAGCGAAGTTTGATTTTATATACATGCTGAAATCCACGGAGTTGGTTTGCTGGATTATGTGGTTTTTCTGCTCTTTCGATAAGCTTCTTTTTGAAGTGTTTTTGTATGGGGGGTGCTAGTTTCTCCCATTCTTTCATAGCACTGGGAAGAAATTTAACTTTATAGGTCATTCAAGTTGACTTCGATGGCTTCGGCTTTTTCATGCGCTCGCTCGCGCACAATTTGGGCAAGCTCAAAATCTTCTAATTTATTGATTAACCATTCATAGGTTTCCGCAGGTACAAAATAAGCAGATGGCGTGTTGTGATTTAGAATGGCAATAGGCGCACCTTCTGCGGCATTTAATAGTGCTGTGGGATTTTTCTTGAGCTCTGAAATGCTTGCAGAGCAACTGGATAAAACTTGGCGCATCTGACCCCTAATAAATAAGACTTAAAAACAGTGCTTATTTTAGAGCTTATTTATAAAGTTGCAAGTAGGTTTAAAGGTATAACGACCAAGCTGTGCGGCGCAAACGAAGCGCAGCGTAGTTTGCGTCCGAACGAGCGCATTGTTGGGCAGACTATTCATTCTGACGCGACTACCTTCCCGAAAAAGCTACTATAGTCATTCTCAACCAGTGCAATAATTTGTTTTGCTATTGCAGTGGATAGAAAAGTTCTCTGACCTTCCTGTGCATGTTTTTCGCTTTCCCACATAATTCTGTCAGACCAGGACTCAGAACCTTCATACAGCTCATATGCCACGAAACCTTCCATCTTCTTTAGAAGAATTGCCATTTCACTCGTCAAATCAAGAAATTCTTCCCGTGGCGTGTCAGGTTTAAGTTTGAAGCGAACTATTTGCACATACATGATTCTTATGCCCAACGGCCAGCATCACCGGGAAAGCGAAGTGGAGGGGGGAACGACCGTAGCTTTGCTTTTTCCGTGTGCATGCGATTGTTATGGCTTTAATTTAAATGGAGCAACCTTTGTACCTTGGTTGAACCACATTTTCCAGTTATTGTTTTCTTTACGCCAAATTGAACTGCGGCGAGAATATGCACCTTCGTCCTTGTCTGTGTGTTTTACAAATGCAAGATATACTAGTTGGACTACTTCCAATGTTACTTTTTTGAACTCAATATCTTGAATATGGCAACTCCAAGAGTTTTGCTGGGGTAGTGCATCCAGTACTTCATCAAAACAGAAGTAATCTCCTGATGCACCTATTTCCCTGAATTTTGTTGATAAAAGAGAGCGTAGTTGCTGTTTAGAATGACGAACCTCAAATGTCATTAAAGCAAGCTCTTTTTCTATTATTTCATTTTCCAGACTCATTAGAGTTTATCCCTAAATTGTATTTTCGCCTACTAGCCATACTAATTATTATACTGTTTCTGTATAGCTTCTTCATATATGCATATCGTAGCTCAAGATGGGTAAATATCAAACCTACCCTTAATTATTCTAGGAAGTTAGGTCTTGAGCAAAGAAACTTGGAATAAACATGGCATCACCATACGAATAAAAACGATACTTGCTTTCAATGGCATGTTGATAGGCTTGCTTGATGCGCTCTTGCCCTGCAAGCGCTGATACAAGCATGAGCAAGGTGGATTTGGGTAAATGAAAGTTGGTGAGCAAAGCATCAGTGATTTGAAACTGATAGCCCGGTGTAATAAAAATGTCGGTTCGATTTGAGCCAGCTTTAATGGTTCCTGTTTGCCCTGCGGCTTCTAATGTGCGCAAGCTTGTTGTGCCCACGGCAACAATACGCTTGCCACTTTGTTTGGCTTGATTGATGGTGGCGGCAGCTTCTTCAGAAATTATATATGCTTCTTCATGCATATCATGGTCATCGGTATTATCCACTTGTATGGGTTGAAATGTGCCAGGACCAACATGCAAAGTGACATGCACAAAGGTTGCACCTGCATCTTCCATCTTGGTCATGAGTTCGGGTGTCAAATGAAGCCCCGCAGTGGGTGCTGCAACTGCACCTTGATGCTCGGCAAAAACGGTTTGATAGCGTTGCTTATCTTCTTCTGAGTCAGGGCGATTGATATAAGGAGGCAGCGGCATATGCCCGTGTTGCTCAATGGCATGACCCACATCATCAGCGATAAGGCGGATTTCAATGTTTTTACCGTCACGACTTAATACTTCACCAGAAAAACCATCGGCGAAAAGAATAAGCATACCTTCTTTTAAAGGTTTATTGGATTTTCCCCATGCTTGCCAAACATGGTCGTCACTCAAGGGCTCAAGCAACAGCACTTCCACTTTGCCACCGCTTTTCTTTTTGCCCATGAGCCGTGCAGGAATGACCTTGGTATCGTTAATCACCCAAACATCACCCTCTTGTACTAACGATACAAGGTCAGGGATATGTAAGTCATCAAACGTATTCTCAGAAATAGAAAGTAAACGTGAAGCATCACGTTTTTTTAAGGGTTGCTTGGCAATCAGAGCTTCAGGAAGCTCGAAATCAAAATCAGATACATGCATGCGGCAATACTAGCTGAAGTTGTGCGCTTAGGTCTTGTCAAAAATTTTAGCGAGCTGTGTTGCCAGTTGCTCGGGGGTATATGGTTTTTGTAAAAAACCTGCTAACCCTTTGCCTGAAAACCTGCTTGTAGCATCTTGCTCATTGTAACCGGAACTAAGAATTACCTTCACATCAGGGTCAATGCGGCATAGCGCAGAAAAGGTATCTTCTCCTCCCATGTGGGGCATGGTCATATCCAAAAGTACCGCATCAATATCTTTATGTTGGTGCTTGAATACTTCTACACCTTCTATGCCATCGGCTGCGGTGAATGCTTCTAGCCCCATATCTTTAAGCATAGACACAGCCACTTCGCGTATGGTTTCTTCATCATCAATCACAAGCACAACACCCTGACTGCGCCAAGATTCCTTGATTTTATCATCCAATGAAATAGGGACTGAAGCTTCTTTGGAGCGAGGGAAGAACACCTTAAATGTCGTCCCTTTATTCAATTCACTGTATGATTTGATTGCACCTTGATGACCGCGCACAATGCCTAAAATCGCAGCCATGCCTAAACCACGGCCTGTAAATTTGGTGGTAAAAAAGGGTTCAAAGATTTTAGCATGAGTCTCTTCATCCATGCCGCAGCCAGTATCGGAAACTTCAAGGTAGATGTATTGCCCTTCTGCCAAATCTTCATCAATAAAGGTCTCTGCCAAGTATGCCTTATCGATGGATGTCACACCTGTAGCAATAGAAATAGAGCCGCTGCATTCCCCAATGGCTTCAGCAGCATTGATAACCAAATTCATAATCACTTGCTGCATTTGTGTAACATCGGCATCAATAGGCGGTAACTGCTTGCTTAAATCAAGGCGAAGCACCACATTTTTGGCAATGGTCACGTTTAAGAGTTGGCTAAGTTCATCCACCAATTCGGAGAGATTGATGGGTTTAACTACAAATTTTCCTTTGCCTGAATAAGCCAGCATTTGCTTGCAAAGATTGGCAGCTTTTTGGCTGGCTTGTGTGATTTGCTCAATATATGTATGGGCAGGAGATGTTTCAGGAAGCTGATGACTTGCAAGCCCCGCATTGCCCATGATTGCAGTTAAAATATTATTGAAATCATGCGCAATGCCACCTGCGAGCACACCAAGACTTTCCAAGCGTTGCACATGCTCCATTTTTGCCAGATTGATTTCTTTTTCTTTTTGCGCCTGAACAAGCTCAGTCATATCTTGGACGATACCGATAATTTTGATGGGATTATCGTGGTAGTCATAAGAAGCTTCAAGTTTGGAATGAACATATTTGATACGTTGCTCATCCAATAATAATCGATAATCAATTTCACACGGCTGGTGGCTTTTTAAGGCTTGCTGGTAAACGGATGCAACATCTTCAAAGTCTTCAGGGTGAATCATATCAAGCAGGGTTTGATAGCTACATCCACCATCATGTTCATCCAATTCAAAAATATGATGGATTTCTTCAGAACAAACAAAACGGTCATGATGCAAATCTCTTTCCCAACTTCCCATATGGGCAAGCTTCTGAGCTTCTTTTAGCGCTTTTTTAGAAGAAATGAGGTACTGCATAGCACGTTTATGAATGATGGCATTGCGAGCAAGTTGGCTGACGCGCGATAATAAATCTAAATCACTTTGTTGGGGTTGGCAAGGTTGGTCGCAATACATGGCAAAGGTACCTAAAACTTCTCCAGAAGTGTCTATAATTGGCTGCGACCAGCAGGCATGGATGTTAAATTCAAGTGCAATATCTTTGTAATCTTTCCACAAAGGGTCTGTGCTTATATCGGATGCGATAACAGGCTGTTTGGTAAAAGCGGCAGTGCCACAAGAGCCTGCTTTAGGATCAATGCTTAAGCCATTGATAGCTTTTAAATAATCAGGGTTAAGGCTTGGGCCAACGCCATTCACAAGATGCTGCCCACCTTCATCCACCAATAGAATGGTACACGCTACTTTTGGTGAAAGCTTCTCAACGAAAGGTATCAGTTCATTGAACACATCATCTAAAGCAGATTCATTGCTTGCAATGCGTTCTAGCACTTTTGCTTGCCCAACTTGGAAGGCCTGTTGCTGATAAGTGTCGCTCACGTCAGCATAAATCAACACAATTTGTTCAAGGTGATCGTGGATATCCAAGATAGGGTAAAGATGTATGCGCACAAAGTGATTCTTCCAAGGCAATGTAGATTCGATGGCGTTAGGATTGAGGTTAACCACGGGTGTTACTACATGTTGCCCAGAGAACCCTTGCTTGATGTCTTCGAAAACAGAATGTTCTTTTAACAAATCATCATTGAATATATTATAATCTTTGAGTTTTTCTTTTGTGGATTTCCATAAGTCTTGCCAAGACTGATTAACCTGAATGATTTCACCATCGGGCGACATGATTTGAATGGCAAAGGGTGATTGCTCAATCAAGGCGCGATATTTATCTTCCATGGCATGTTGCTCTTGTTCAGCATTTAAAGCGTGTTCAAAGCTTTGTCGTTGCTTAAAGAAGAGTGTTGTAACCAACCATGATGTTGCCAACATCATCAGTAAGGATAACAAGATAACCCATGTTTGAACGTCTTCCAAATGTTGATTATGCGTGGCTAATGATGCTTCGAGGACACTCCTTATTTCAGAAGCTTGGGTATTAAACTCTTTAAAAAGCTTGTCGTAAGTTGCATCTGATGGGGAACCCACAGCAGAACTTTGTGCATGAGCAAGGCGATATTGAGTGGTGTTTTTCAGTTGCTCAAACGTGTGCAAAGCTTGCTGAATAAGCTTAGGTAAGGGTTTGAGTTCATCATGTTTGAGGAAGAGATGTTGATGCAAGCCAAGGGATTGTAGGGCTTTGAAATTTTTCTCAATATTGGCAAAACGATCAAAGATAAGTTGTTTATCTTCGGCATTATCCACTGCCAAAACTTCTTCTAACCACAAATGGGCTTCGCTCATGTCTGCAATAATATGCTCGGATGCAGTTTCTAAATATGTATGGGTGTCTGCAATATGTTTGCTCAGTTGCATCACATAGAACATACCACCCATCACAAAACATGCAGCGATGAGCATGGCTGCAATGAGTAAGCGAATATTACTCTTTATAGGCGGGGTAGCAGAGCTTTGCATGCAGGCAGCGTAGCAATGAAAGTCATGCTTGTCGAAAGGTTATTGCTGAGAAGCTCTTGTTTTAGAGTGTTTTAACACCTTCTGGCGTTGCCATCAACACCACATCTGCACCTTGATGCGAGAAAACACCATTGGTCACCACGCCCGGGACTTCATTCAAATCATCTTCAAGCTGGCGAGCATCTTTAATCACAAGGCCGTTCACATCAATGATGATATTACCATTATCGGTGGTAAAACCTTCACGAACTTGAGCTTTGCCACCTAGGTTATTGGCAATCGACATCACTAACGTTTCCGCCATAGGAATCACTTCAATGGGAAGTGGGAATGCACCAAGATGGTCAACTTGTTTGCTTTCATCCACGATACAGATGAATTTTTCAGATGCGGCAGCCACGATTTTCTCGCGCGTTAAAGCGCCACCGCCACCTTTGGTTAGATTTTTTGATGGGTCAAATTCATCAGCACCATCAATATATACAGATAGTTTGCTAACCTGAGTAAGCGCGTCATTCAATTCAAAAACTGGGATACCATGCCCACGCAAACGTTCTGCGGTAGCTTCAGAGCTTGCGACTGTACCTTTAATATCGTCTTTCATGGTGGCAAGTGCATCAATAAATTTATTGGCTGTTGAGCCTGTGCCTACACCAACGATAGAATCTTTGACAACATATTGTAGGGCTGCTTGCGCAACTGCTTCTTTCATCTCATCTTGTGTCATATCATCTCTCCAGTAGGCTTGATTATTTATATATAGGGCGGCGCAGCTTAACCAAAAAAACAAAAATCACCAAGATGCGAGTTTGCAGTTGTAATAATAAGTACATAAGGTGTTTGACATTACAAAACGGTTTCCTACAATGCGCGACCCGTTCGGCAGTAAGGTGAGAAGCCCTGCTGAAAATGGAAAGAAGTTTTTCAGTCTCTTTTGATTGGATTTTTGGAGTATCAAACATGTCTACTTGGACTGTTCGCCCTGGCGATATTGAACGTAAATGGTATATTGTAGATGCAGAAGACTTGGTTCTTGGCCGCATCTCTACTGAAATTGCACG
>JALUHL010000207.1 GCA_027053695.1 Ghiorsea sp. | reverse complement strand
TGGATAATGTATCTATCAAGTGGAACAGTGTCTTAGATGAAGTCTTGGGTGATGATACTGGCGTTACAGGGGCTCGCCTGCGCTCTACGTTGGATGATTCCACTGAAGAGCTCGCAGTCATGGGTGTGTTTATTGCTATCGGGCACAAACCCAACTCTGATTTCGCCCAAGGTCAGCTAAAAACGGATGATACAGGTTATATCATCACCCAAGGTAAGAGCACTGCCACATCAGTAGATGGTGTGTTTGCTGCGGGTGATATTGCAGACCCAGTCTATCGCCAAGCCATTACTTCGGCAGGCGAAGGTTGCAAAGCAGCTCTAGATGCCGAGCGCTTTCTATCCCAACATGGCTAAAACTTCATGAGGCCGCAAACTGCTTGGTTGCTCAAACATTTCCCTTACTCAACTTTAGTGAGGAACCAATCACTTCTTTTAAGGCTTGGAACGTTTCTTTTTATAGCCACAGCAGGCTATGCAATCTTCTACATCCAACCTTTACATACCATGGTATTGGGTTCTTTCTCCATTGCTTTTGGCTTAATATTTATTTCTTCATACCTGCCTAGGAAAGAAAATAAAATAAGCAGCCTAGTCACTCAAACAGGTGCTTTGGAGCTCTTGGATTTAAGCCCCTTGGCTATATTTACCTATGAAAAGAAGGATAACGATATTTATATTCGCTTCGCTAATCGCGCATGTCATACCATGTTTGCTGAAGGCAAAAAAAGCCTTATTGGTAAACCCATCCATAAGCTTGCCACGCTGGAAGATGAAGAAGAAATGTTATCCACATGCCTTGAAACATTAGAAAACAAATCATCTGAAAACAAAACTTTTTTTATCCGCAGCAGAAGCCATGATGATACCACTCTTAAATTGATGTGTGTCACTTCTGCTATTAAATGGTTAAATGAGCGCATTGGTATTTGTTTTGTTTTTGATGTTTCTTCAACAGAAGATAAATATGCAAAAATGAATGCCAACGTTCAAGAGGGTTACATGGGCACCTTGGTCGCAGGCATTGTTCATGATTTTCGCAATGTCCTAACCAGCATTATCGGCACAGCAGAAGCGCTACAGTTCACAACACAAGAAAAGAAAATACAAGACCAGTTAGAAGTGATTATTGGTGCAGGAGAACGTGGCTCAAAAACAATTACCCACTTATTAAAATTAAGTACGGCTGACACCAAACAAGAAACCTTAGCTTATACGGACATCAAAGTTGCCTTACAAAACATTACAGCCTTGTTACATATCCAACTACCCTCCAAAACCAAATTAAAAACAGACTTTCCAAATGACCTACCAAAGATAAAAATAAGCACCAATCACCTTGAACAAATTCTAATGAACCTTGTTAACAATTCTGCACAGGCGATTGAGAAGGAAGGTGTTATATCCATTACAGCAAGGAAAGCAGCGAAGAAAAAAATCCCTTTCCACAAAGGTGAAGTTTTATGTATTTCAGTCGCTGATAATGGTTGCGGCATTGCAGAAGAGCATATTGCTCTTGTTACAGAAAACTTCTGGAGCCTGAGAAAAGGTAAAGGAGGGACAGGGCTTGGTCTTGCCATGGTGAAGCGAGTGGCCCAAAATAATGGTGGCAAGCTTGAAATAACCTCGAAGTTAGGTGAAGGCACACGAATTAATATCTACTTTCCAGCAGAATGCACTCAGGAGCACGCAAAAAAAGAAGCCGCTGCAATTAGCGCGCCCTCTCAACCTTTGGACAAGAAGGCTCAGCAAGCAAAAGCTTCTCAAGCTGCAACAGCATCAGAACACGACATTAAACCATGTACAATTTTATTGGTTGATGACCAGCCCGAAGTGCTAGAAGTACACAAGCTTCTGCTTAAAGCCATGGGACATAAGGTTTTAACTGCCACACATGGCACAGAGGCCATAGAAACGTTCAAGGCAAACAAAGATAAAATCCAAATGTTAATTACCGATTTCAAAATGCCTGGCATGGACGGCATTGATTTGGCAGAAGCGCTGCGCAAAGAAAGCGCTACGCTGACCATGCTTATGGTTACAGCATTTGGAGAAACCGAGAAGCTGCAGGTAAGTAAAAAGCTTGATATGGACATTATTCTCAAGCCAAGCAACTTCAAAAAATTCTCACAGGCTATTGCTAAAATTCAAGAGAAAAACCCTAAAGTATTTTCTTAATTGCAGAATAGCTATCACCCTCTTATAGTGCAGCACCTACACCCACAGGATGTAGTATTTTATTTATATATTTCGAGGTAAATCCGCATGGCCGTTCAACGTACACTATCTATTATTAAACCTGATGCAGTCGCAAAAAATGTGATTGGTGACATCATCCGCCGCTTTGAAGAAAATGGCTTGTCTGTGATTGCAACCAACATGATTCACTTGAGTTCTGCTCAAGCTGGTCGCTTTTATGCTGTTCACGCTGAGCGTCCTTTCTTTAAAGACCTTTGCGAATTTATGAGCTCTGGTCCTGTGTTGGCCATGTGCCTAGAAGGTAAAAATGCTGTTGCATTGAATCGCCAACTCATGGGTGCAACCAACCCTAAAGAAGCTGAAGAAGGTACGATTCGTGCTGACCATGCAGATTCTATTGATGCTAATGCTGTACACGGCTCCGACTCTGAAGAAAATGCTGCCATTGAAATCAACTTCTTCTTTTCAGACTTAGACATCAACAGCCGCGCTTAATGCAATGACCGAGAAAACTTCTGCACCAGCGCAAAAAAATAATGCTGTAAACAAAACACTGCCTGAACAAACGCGTGTGCGCCGAGATAAACTTGCCGCCATGCGTGAGCTTGGGCAGGCCTACCCCAACACTTGGCGTAGTGACACTGACCTTGCTAGCCTGCATACAAAATACGGTGGCGCCGATAAGGAAGCCTTGGCTGACCAAGGTATTGAAGTAGCTGTTGCTGGGCGATTGATGGCGCACCGCGTGATGGGTAAGTCCAGCTTTGTGAAGGTTCAAGATAAAGAAGGTGAGCTCCAACTTTTCTTAAATCGTGACAACCTTGGCGGCGCAGAAGTTTATAACCCGACCAAAAAATGGGATTTGGGTGATATTATTGGTGCAAAAGGCACTTTGTTTTTTACCAAAACAGGTGAGCTATCCGTTAAGGTTTCTCATGTGGAAATGATTAGCAAATGCTTGCGCCCGCTTCCCGATAAAATGCAAGGTTTGAGCGATGTGGAAACACGCTATCGCCAGCGTTATGTGGATTTAATTGTTACCCCTGAATCTAGAGAAACCTTCCGCAAACGCTCAAAAATTGTCTCGCTCATCCGTCAAGGTTTGGAAGCTAAGGATTTCATGGAAGTAGAAACACCCATGCTGCAAACCCAAGCCGGTGGTGCAGCAGCCAAACCTTTCACCACCCACCACAATGCCTTAAATATGGAATTATTTTTACGCATTGCGCCTGAATTGTATTTGAAGCGCCTATTGGTTGGTGGCTTTGAACGTGTTTTTGAAATCAACCGCAACTTCCGCAATGAAGGTTTGGATGCCACGCATAACCCAGAGTTCACCATGGTTGAATTCTATCAAGCTTATGCAGACTTTAACGATGCTATGGACACTACCGAAACTTTGATCCGCGATATCGCTCAAGGCGTGGATTGCAGTCAAGCCACTTGGGAAGGCGTGGACTTGGACTTCAGCCAACCCTTCAAACGTATTCGCTTGGATGAGTCCGTATTTGAACATAGACCAGACTTGCGTGGTCACGCCAATGATAAAGCATTGGTGGCCACCGTTTGCTTACAAATTATTCCTGACTTCAAACCACTGATTACATGGAAAGCAGGTCACTATTTATTGGCATTGTTTGAAGAGCTTGTGGAACCCAAAATCACACAACCCACCTTTATCACCCACTACCCTGTGGATGTTTCACCGCTTGCGCGCCGAAACAATGATGATGAAACTGTCACAGATAGGTTTGAATTGTTTGTTGCAGGCCGTGAAATTGCCAATGGCTTCTCAGAACTTAATGACCCTGATGACCAACGTGGTCGCTTTGTAGCCCAAGCCCAAGCGAAAGCTGCAGGTGATGCTGAGGCCACAGGTATTGATGAAGATTATTTGCGAGCCTTAGAGTTTGGCATGCCTCCTGCTGCAGGTGTTGGCATTGGAGTAGATAGATTAGTCATGATGTTAACTGGGCAACACTCTATTCGTGATGTACTACTATTCCCTCATATGCGCCCTGAGTCATAACTAATCCAGGTCAAAACTAAAGAGAGGTTAAGATGCTTGCTGAAAAAATAATGGTAACCAATTTGGTCACCGCCACACAAGATGAATTGATTAGTGATGTGATTACTCGCATGCATAAGGCTAAACTGCGTATGCTTCCAGTCTTGGATAACAATAAGCATATTGTAGGTGTGGTTTCCACATTTTGTGTACTTAGCCATATTGTGCCTGATTATTTAATCAGTGGTGATTTGACAGAAATTTCTTTTGCGCCAGACATGGGCATTCTACGCCGTGAATACATTAAAAACTCAAACCAAAAAGTATCTGAAATCATGAATGATAAACCATTAACCGTAGGACATACGGATTCCATTATTTCAGTAGCTGCCCACTTATCATCGCATGGTCGTCATGAATATGCATTGGTTGTGGATGAAAATAACTGCTTGATGGGCGTGATTTCTGCAGGTGACATTTTAGACACCTTAGAAGAACATGCATCTGAGGTGAGCGATGCATAACAACGTAGCCCATGAAGCATCTGTAATTTTTGGTTTAGACCCAACATGGGTTGCCGTATCCATTCTGTTGGTGGTCTATGGTGTCATCATGGCGGAAAAATTTAACCGTGCTGTATTATCATTGATGGGTGCAGGTCTTATGATTTTATGCGGTGTACTCACTCAGCAGCAAGCCGTAGCTGGCATTGATTTCAACACCATTGGTTTACTCACTGGTATGATGGTGATTGTAACCATCAGTCAAAAAACAGGCATGTTTCAATATGTCGCCATTAAATCGGCCAAAATTGTAAAAGGTAATCCTTGGGGAATTTTGGTGATGCTATCTATTGTCACGGCAGTGTTCTCCGCATTTTTAGATAACGTCACCACAGTATTGCTCATTGCCCCTGTCACCTTATTGATTACAGATGCCCTAGGCGTTCGCCCCTACCCTTATTTGTTCGCACAAATCTTTGCCTCCAATATTGGTGGTGCTTCAACGCTGATTGGTGATCCACCAAACATCATGATTGGTTCAGCAGCAAACCTCAGTTTTACTGATTTTCTTTTTAATCTTGCGCCGATTACACCACTTATTTTCTTGCTCACTTTGGGTTTTATTTGGTTAATATTTGGCCGCGACCTTACAGCCACAGATGAAAAGAAAGCCCTTATTATGCAATTCAATGAAAATGAAGCGCTCAAAGACATCCATTTATTAAAGAAAAGTTTGTTTGTTCTTTTTGCAGTGATTGGCGGCTTCTCTGTAGCCCATACCTTTCACTTAGAGCCAGCAACGATTGCCATGTTTGGTGCTGCGCTCTTACTTTTATTACAAACTTTCGGTCTATCCGTACACGATAAAGACCATGCGTATGAAGGTGTGATGGCTGAAGTGGAATGGACAACCATCTTCTTCTTTGTAGGCTTATTTATTATTGTCACTGGTGTGGAGCATACAGGTGTGATTGCCATGCTTGGACAAAAAACTGTGGAGCTGACCAACGGTGATTTTAATGCAACGGTAGGCGCTATTTTATGGGTTTCCGCTATTGCTTCTGCCTTGATTGATAATATCCCGTTCGTTGCCACCATGATTCCTTTGGTGCACAGCATGGCGGACACGTTTGGCGGAGCCGAAGCTATTGTACCCATTTGGTGGGCATTGGCGCTTGGCGCATGTTTGGGTGGTAACGGTACTTTAATTGGCGCATCAGCTAACTTGATTGTTGCAGGCTTTGCTCAACGCGCAGGCCATCCGATTTATTTCCTTCAGTTCATGAAACATGCGTTTATTCTTATGTTAATGAGCGTTGGTGTATCTCACCTTTATATTTACTTGCGTTATTTGAGCTAAGCCTTTGATGCAAAAGTTTGAGTTGCTTCTCGCCTTTCGTTATTTGCGCTCGCAACGCGGAGAACGCTTTGCCTCATTGATTGGTTGGAGCTCTGCTGTTGGCATGGCGATGGGCGTGATGACATTGATTGTAGTCATGTCCGTGATGAATGGTGTCGCCACGGAAATCCGCGATAAAATACTTGGTTTCTCATCCCATGTAGAAATCCAAGGGCCAGGGGACACGTTTGCTGAATGGCGGGAGTGGTTGAGCACAGTCAAAAAACTTGAGCACGTCAAACAAGCCCTGCCTTATATTTCAACGCAAACCCTTGCCAATCATAACCATCAATCCACTGGCGCCATTTTAAAAGGCATTGATATTGAACACGACACAACCATTGTAAACTTTATATCCAAAGGGCGCGCACTTAAATCACCAACCAACAATAAACACCTCTTTGAAGCCGTGATAGGCAAAGACTTGGCGCATAAATTATCCGTGAGCGTGGGTGACCAAGTCCGTTTATTATCCCCATCTTCTGGCATTAGCCCCATTGGCGCTTCTCCGCGCATGCGTGCTTTTAAAATTGTTGGCATTTTTGATTCAGGTTTTTATGAATATGATGTAGGGCTTATTTTGACATCCATGCAAGCCGTGCAACGCTTAAGTAGGCTTGGTGATGAAGCCACAGGCATTGAGCTGCATTTGGATGATAGAGATGATGCAGCAAATGTTGCTCAGAATGTGCGTGCTGCATTACCAACATCAGCATGGGTAACCGATTGGCAGCATAGGCATCAATCCTTTTTCCAAGCTTTAAAGATGGAAAGAACTGCCATGAGTATTATTCTTTTCCTTATCGTGCTTGTTGCTATCTTCAATATGATTTCGTCTTTAGTCATGGTGGTGATGGAAAAACGAAAAGAAATTGCCATCCTTAAAACCATTGGTGCATCACATCATTCCATTATTCGTATTTTTCTTCTTATGGGTATGATTTTAAGCAGTTTGGGTACGCTTTCTGGTGTCCTAGCGGGCGTAGTTTTATCCTTGAATTTGGAAGCCATCGTTGCATGGATAGAAAAAGTCAGCCATACTACATTTTTATCAGGGGATGTTTATTATATTGACCATGTCCCTGCAATTATGGATATATCGTTCGTGATTATGGTTGCAAGCACAAGCTTATTGATGGGCATATTCGCAACTCTTTACCCTGCGTGGCGAGCTGCTAAAGTACCACCTGCTGAGGCACTGCGCTATGAATAACAAAGGAGAACAT
>JALUHL010000206.1 GCA_027053695.1 Ghiorsea sp. | reverse complement strand
CTGCTTTTTGCATGCGATAATCAATCAACGGGTCTCTGTCTAAACCTAACTCTCTCGCTTTTTGCGCCACTACCTCGCGTTTAATCATCACATCCAACACTTGTCCGCGGGCAACATCATCTTGCATGATATAGCGCATGGATTCGGGCAAACTCATGATTTCAAAATCAATATCAACTTCATGAATCTTTTTGTCGCCCACTTGTGCCACCACAGGGCTTGCCACTTGCGATGTTAGGGTTTGCTCCACATCATCTTTGCACGATAATAAAACCAGCGGCACAGCACATATCAATAATAATCGTTTCATCTCAACCTTCGCAATCCATCATATGTGGGCTAGAGTATCGGCATTAACTCAGAAACTAAAGAGGGAAATTAGAATATGTCACCAGCAGTGATGGCCATTGTGGTCTTAAGTTTATACCTCACCTTTTATCAATTTTATGCCAAAAGAATACTCGGTAAAAAAGTGTTCGGCTTGGTTGATAGTAACCCAACTCCAGCGCACACCATGCGTGATGGCATTGATTATGTGCCGACCAATAAATATATTCTTTTTGGTCACCATTTTGCATCCATTGCAGGTCTAGCGCCTATGCTTGGCCCTGCCATCGCCGTGATCTGGGGCTGGTTGCCAGCGCTTTGCTGGGTGGTCTTTGGTACGCTCTTGATTGGTGCAGTTCATGATTTCTCAGCCCTTGTTTTATCCACTCGATACAAAGGTGAAAGCGTAGGCAGCATTGCCAAAGATGTGATTTCACCACGCACGCGCCTACTCTTCTTGCTGGTTATTTTCTTTCTTGTTGCCCTTGCCATGGGTGTGTTTGTATTGGTGATATCTGGTTTGTTTGCTGCACCCGATGCCGCCAACATTGCAGCCACAGCTCATCCTGAAGCAGTATTCCCCACCTATTCACTCATGCTGATTGCCATGGTGATTGGCTTCTTAGTGTATAAAAAGAATATGCCCGTTTGGCCGCTGATTACCATTGGTTTTGTCGCTATGCTTATCACCACATGGTGGGGGCTAGACCACCCCATCACAGGCTTTACAGCTAAAGATTGGACATGGTCACTGCTGGTATATGCCTTTTTAGCCAGCGTGTTGCCTGTATGGCTTTTATTGCAACCTCGCGACTTTCTCAACTCCCTGCTTTTATACTTGGCTCTTGCCATGATGTTGATTGGCTTCTTTATGCTAGACCCTGAATGGGTTGCTCCTGCGATTAATCCGAACCCAGAAGGCGCACCCCCTATGCTGCCATTCTTATTTATTGTGATTGCTTGCGGCGCAGTCTCTGGCTTTCATGGCATTGTGGCATCAGGCACCACATCCAAACAATTGGATAAAGAAACCGATGCACCCATGGTTGGTTATGGCGCGATGATTGGCGAATCGTTGCTTGCATTGCTCGCCGTGCTTGCCACTACTGCAGGCGCATTTGCAACCCGTGCAGATTGGGAAGCGTTTTACGGTTCTTGGGGGCAGGCCGTGGGCTTGCATCAAAAGCTTGGTGTGTTCATCCAAGGCAATGCCAACTTTATTCATCAACTTGGTGTGCCCTATGATTATGCTGCAGCTTTTATCAGCGTGGTGGTGGTGGGCTTTGCCATGACTTCTGTGGATACAGGCGCAAGACTTTTGCGCTTTAATATCCAAGAAATCGGTAAAACCATCAACTTCAAATTATTGGATAATCGTTATATCGCTACATTGTTAGCCGTGTCTGCCATGGGCTTCTTTGCCTTCTTTGAAATGAATGGCAAACCTGCTGGTTTATTCCTTTGGACATTGTTTGGCACCACCAACCAAATCTTAGCAGGCCTCACGCTTTTAACCGTGACCATTTATTTATACCGCAATAAAAAACCTATCCTTTATACCTTATTACCTATGTTTTTAGTCTTGAGCACCACCATTGCTGGCATGGTCATGGGCATAACCAAAGCTGTAGGCAAAGAGCAATGGGCGGTGGCAGGTGTTGGTTTTGTTATTTTTGCCCTAGCTATGTGGGTTTTACTTGAAGCTGTATTGGCTGTTAAAAATATCAAGCGCGACCGCGCATAGGATTAATGATGACAAAAAAAACGCCTTATATGTATGTGTTGGATACCAATGTTTTAATCCATGACCCCAACGCCCTACTTCGCTTTGATGAGCATCATGTCGTCATTCCCGTGGTGGTCTTAGAAGAGATGGATAAGGTCAAGCGCGGTATGGATGAAATTGCGCGTAATATCCGTGAAGTCTCGCGCACCTTGGATGAAATTAGCGCAGGCAAAGATGATATCACCGATGGCTTCAAGCTTAATGGTGGCGGGCGATTATTCTTTGAATTGGATGACCAAACCGAAGGTCTGCCCAGCACATTTACCCAAGGGCTTGCCGATAATCGTATCATTGCCGTAACCATGCGTTTGCAACAAAAACACCCAGATAAACATGTGATTTTGGTGTCCAAAGATATCAATATGCGCATCAAAGCCCGCGCCTTGGGCTTGAAAACAGAAGATTATCGCTCTGACCGCGTGGTTGAAGATATTCATGTGCTTTCCACAGGCAACATCCATTTATCTCACGAAGATTGGGAAGCCATGGCAAAAGATATGCAGGTCTCAGACATTGAACATGGCAATCGCTATATGGTGCAATGGTTAAAAGATAAGCCGCTTCCTTTTATCAATAGTTTTGTTCTTTTACCCGGTGAACGTGAAGTCTCTTTGCGCTGCACCGCTATTGAAGACAACCAAGTCACCTTAGATGACACTTATGCTTATCGCAGTGAACGTCATGCGATTTGGGGCGTGACTGCTCGCAACCAAGAGCAAAACCTTGGCATGAATTTATTGATGGATGCAGAGCTTGATTTGGTGGCGCTCATGGGCGTGGCTGGCTCTGGGAAAACATTGATGGCGCTAGCTGCGGGCTTGCATCAAACCTTGGACATGGGATTGTATGATAAAATTTTAGTCACCCGCGCCACCGTACCTATGGGGCAAGATATTGGTTATTTACCTGGCACAGAAAAAGAAAAGCTTGAGCCATGGATGGGCGCGATAACCGATAACTTATCCTACCTTTTGGATGAACCCACCAGCGATATTGGTTCACTTTTGGGGCAGCACCGTATTGAAATTGCAGCCCTATCTTTTGCTAGGGGTCGCACATTCACCCGCACATGGTTAATTATTGATGAGGCACAGAATTTAACCCCCCATCAAATGAAAACCTTAATTACTCGCATGGGTGAAGGCTCAAAAATTATTATTTTGGGTAATAATGCACAGATTGATACGCCGTATTTAACGGCACACACCAATGGTTTAACGCTGGCGGTACAAAAATTCTCTGATTGGGATTATGCAGGGCATGTTATGCTTAGGGATAGCGAGCGCTCCCGCCTAGCTGCTTATGCAGCCGAGGTATTATAAACCTTGCTCCATGCGCTCAAACAAAATCCTTTGATGTTAGCAGGCGCTGGCATTGTGGCTTTGGTGTCTATCATTGCGATTTTCGCGCCTCTTTTAGCTCCCTACGACCCTGACCATATCGTGATTCGTGATATGTTATTACCGCCATCAGCAGAGCATTGGTGCGGCACAGATACTTTAGGCCGCGATGTGTTTTCAAGGCTTTTATACGGCGCACGCATTTCATTATTGGTGGGTTTGGTTGCTGTGGGCATTGCACTTTTGGTAGGTACGATTTTGGGCGCGATTGCAGGTTATGCGGGTGGTGTTTGGGATAATATCATTATGCGTTGGACAGATATGGTGCTGTGTTTCCCCACCTTCTTTCTGATTTTGGCAGTGATTGCATTTTTAGAGCCATCCATTTGGAATATCATGATTATCATTGGTTTGACCTCTTGGATGGGTGTGACGCGACTATTACGCGCTGAATTCTTAAGTTTACGAGAGCGTGAGTTTGTCTTGGCTGCGCAAAGCATAGGCATACCCCCTTGGCGCATGGTCTGGTCTTATATGTTGCCCAACGCCATGGGGCCTTTGCTTGTATCTGCGGTGCTCGGCATTGCAGGGGCAGTCTTGATTGAGTCAGGCTTGTCATTTTTAGGGCTTGGTGTGCAGCCGCCCACGGCATCTTGGGGTAATATGCTGACTGAAGGCAAAGACAATA
Organism: Ghiorsea sp.; assembly: GCA_027053695.1. GTDB lineage: Bacteria > Pseudomonadota > Zetaproteobacteria > Mariprofundales > Mariprofundaceae > Ghiorsea. Next base: position 3,204 of record JALUHL010000206.1, on the reverse strand, counting down.
TCCAAATCGCATGGTGGTTATCGGTTTATCCAGGGCTAGCGATTTTGATTACTGTGTTGGGGTATAATCTGCTTGGTGAAGGTTTAAGAGATGTGTTTGACCCAAGGTTAAAACGTTGAGTTTGAACCACGAGCATTATATGCGCCTTGCTTTGGAGCAGGCAGAATTAGCAGCAAATATGGATGAAGTGCCTGTAGGTGCTGTTTTAATCACCGAAGATAAGCAGGTCTTTACGGCACATAATGCACCCATCAACCAACATGATGCAACCGCACACGCTGAAATCGAAGTGATACGCAAAGCATCTACTGCCATAGGACATTATCGCTTATTAAACAGCACGCTCTATGTCACTTTAGAACCATGTTTGATGTGTTCTGGCGCTATCATTCATGCGCGTATTGGCACAGTTGTTTATGGCGCCAATGATAAAAAAACAGGTGCTGTTTCATCGTTGTATCAAGCTTTGTCGGACAGCCGTTTAAACCATCAACCGCAAATCATATCGGGCATACTTCAAGATGAATGTAGCGAGCAGATTCGCAGCTTTTTTAAAGCCAAACGCCTAGCCAAGAAACATAGTTAGCCACCTATTCCTGAATAAGCTTCAACATTGATTGAACATCTGTCACAGGCTGATTGCACTGAAAGTTTTTACACACATAGGCTGTCATACCCTCACCCTGCGGCTTCTGATATTGGATAAATGGAATCAACTTCATACTTGCTTCATCTCGCCAAATCACCACCGCATATGGCAAATACAAACGGTTGATGGCATCCAGCATGGCTTTGGCTTGCGCACTTTCCTTATCACCCGCCAATACAATTTCTATGCTCTCTTTGGCAGCAAAAACGTGCGCTGAAATCATCGATGTTAAGCCAATAGGTGCGCGTTTCATTGCGCCTGAAAACGTCTGAAATAACTTATCCGTAGCCACTTCCAAATCACTATCACTGCTTATGCGAGCAAGGCGCACCATATTCATCGCTGCCACTGCATTACCCGATGGCAATGCCCCATCCCATGCTTCCATGGGTCGCACAAGCAAAGCTTCTGCGTCATGCGCTGTGAGATAAAGCCCACCTGATTTGGAGGCAAAGCTTTGAAGCATATGTTGATTCAAAGCCAAGGCTTGCTTTAAATATGTAGCGTCCAATGAAGCTTCATATAGATCAATCAAACCCCAAACAAAAAAGGCATAATCATCCAAATGCCCTGTAATACCTACATCACCATGACGGTAGCGATGCCATAAGCTTCCATCTTCTTGTTGCATCGTGGTTAACATAAAATCAGCGCTGTCTTTTGCTGCCTGCAAATATTTCGGCTCATGCAAAGCCCGTGCTGCTTTGGCAAAAGCCGCAATCATCAACCCATTCCAATCGGTTAAAATCTTATCGTCTTTAAACGGATGAACTCGCTTTTCGCGCGCTTGAAACAAAGTGTTGCGCATGTTATCCAATGCTGGGCTTAAGCCTTGCTCCATCCATGCCGATAAATGAGGGATATTCTCACCTGTGATTTTGCCTGTGGCCTCATCACGAAAGTTACCTTGCTTGGAACATTGAAAAGCTTGGGCAAAACGCTTGGCATCATCTTTGCCCAGCACATCTTCAAGCTCACTCATACTCCAAACATAAAATTTGCCTTCCACACCTTCAGAATCCGCATCTTCTGCCGAATAAAAGCCGCCAGTTTCATCGCGCATATCCCGCAATACATAAGTTGCAATCTCTCGCACTACCGCAGCATGTCGCTTATGCCCTGTGAGCTGATAAGCTTCGGTATATGCCATCATCAACATGGCTTGGTCATACAGCATTTTCTCAAAATGCGGTAGCAGCCACTGTGCATCTGTTGAGTAGCGATGAAACCCAAAACCGACTTGGTCAAACACACCACCAGCACGCATGGCATCCAAAGTTTGCTCAACCATACTCAAGGCTTGTTTGTCATCATGGCTTTTCGCCTCACGCAATAAAAATAATAATTTGTGAGGGCTTGGAAACTTCGGCGCATCACCAAAACCAGCATATTCATGATCAAAACTTTGTTTTAAATCTGCAGTGGCTTGCTTGGCTAGCGCATCCACATCCAGCTTGGCTTCTGCCCATGAGTTGCTCTCATTGCTGGCAAGAAGCTGTGTAATCTTGTCTGCGGATTCTTCCAACTTATCGCGGTCATATGTCCATAGTTTTTTCAATCGTGTCGATAAATCCAACATGCCTACACGACCATTTCGACTGTATTTAGGGATGTAAGTGCCCGCGAAAAAAGGCTTTTTATCTGCTGTCATGATGATATTTAATGGCCAGCCACCATGACCATTCATCATTTGCGCAACCTGCATATACACTTGGTCAATATCTGGGCGTTCTTCCCTATCCACTTTAATCGCAATGAATGTATCATTCATGGCTTTGGCGACTTCCTCATCTTCAAAGCATTCATGCTCCATCACGTGGCACCAATGACAAGTCGCATAACCAATAGACAAGAATATAGGTTTATCCTCTTTTTTCGCCTTGGCAAATGCAACTTCTCCCCATGGATACCAATGCACAGGGTTATGCGCATGCTGCTGCAAATAAGGGCTAGCTTCATCAATCAAGGCATTGGTGTATTTATGCATGGCTTTTTCCTCGGCGATGGCTTGTGTAGAAAAGCTTATCAATAGTAGCGCAATCCATATACCAAGCCTCATCTTATCCTCTCTGTCATCAGCACTCACTAACGCTGACTCTGAATATATATTCAAACATAGTCTTAACAACGACCATCTTCAACCGCCTTTATTTTTATCCAATTTCCACTCAAATTATACAAACAAACTATACATACAAAGCCAATCCCTTTAATATCAAGGTATGGAATGTTTTCATACACAATATATGGGAGATCAATATGCTGAAAAATGGATCCAACATCAAGTGCCCAACAGCTTCAAACGCTTAACCAAGGCCTTAAAGAACCTTGGTCAATCCGAAATGAAAAACTATATAAAACCTTTAAGTTCCAAGATTTTATGTCTGCATTCTCGTTGATGACCCATATTGCTTTTCTCGCTGAAAAAGCTGACCATCATCCAGAATGGAGCAATGTGTATAACAAAGTTGAAATTCATCTGACCACGCATGAGGTGGGCGGCATATCTGAACGCGACTTTACTTTGGCTACCCATATCGAAAAAGTTCTCTGAG
>JALUHL010000205.1 GCA_027053695.1 Ghiorsea sp. | reverse complement strand
TTCCCAGCATGGGCAAGGCGAGCGCGTAACCATTGTAATGCAGCGGTGCCTTGTTGCTTCTCAAGTTTTCGAAAGGCTGCCAGAGCATCGGTGTTTAAAATTTCGAAAGCAGCACTTGCGACCGCACGGTCATCATGCTGTTGTAGGTGACCTAGCCATAATTTTTCGGCAGCTTTGCGATTGTTTTCTTCGATATGGGCATAACCCAGTGCCAGCACAACATGACTATCTACGGGCTGCATACGGTAGGCTTTTCTTAAATATTCCATGCCATGTTTAGGCTCTTGTTTAGCCAAAGCCAGCCATGCTTGTGCCATTTGGGGTTTGGCGCGTGATGCCGAGCGATAGCCATGTTTCCAGATACTTTCCAAACGTTCAGCAGCATGTTTCCAGTCTTGCTCTTCAACTGCCAAATCAGCCATGCGAATCAATGCCAAAGGCGAATTAGGTTGGCTTTTTAACCATGCTTCTAAGTGGGCTTTGCGAGTCGCAATGTCAGGTTTGGATTTGGCTTCAGGATCGGTGGCAATGCGCGCGCTTAATGCGATAAGTAAGCTATCATCATCGCTAGCTGCAAGGGTTTGGTCAGAGGCGGAAATAGTGCTTGTTTGAAGCAGTGCTATAGCCCAATCAGGGATAATGCCGCGTGATTTCTTAAAGGTGCGTTTGCCATAGTCACCACGCATATCTAACCATTGTGCGATGCCATCACGCAGGCGTTGTTCACGGCGTTTTTTTCCGCCCATGCGTAGTGTTTGCCAAAGTTGTCCTGGCCCTGCAACCAGTGCCGAAAGCAGGCGTTGAATCAGCCAGAGAACGCCAAAGATGAGTAATAGACTGACCACAAATGCACCCTGACGTGTTTCAAATTGCCAACCGAAGGCCTCAATGCGCAATGTTTGTAGTGCAATATCAGGGAATAGGGCAAGTAGAGAGGTCAGTACAATGGTAAGAAGAAATGCAATAAGGAGGCGAAATTTTAGGCGCATTTAAGATTCCTCCAGCCATGACTGGGCGGCTTGACGAAGTTGTTTAACATCTACCTGAATAGCATCGAAATTCTCTGGTAGCTGCAGAGTGGCAGCTTGTTTGTCATCGCTTTTGTGCTCATTGAATTGGGCAACCAGGCGTAGCTGTAATTGCGCACGTAATGTTGTCCATTCAGTGCCTGTTGGCCATTGCTCCAGATTCATGCCTTGTTTGATATGTAGTAGTGTGTTTTTCAATGTAAGTAGTGCCATTTCTTGGCTGCTTTGTGAACGTTTGAGGCTAAACTGTTGAGCAAGCCATTGCAGCCACGGGGTGGAGGCATCTGCAGCGATGGCTGTAGGAATAACATTATCAGAATCATTGGTTTTTAAATTGCTGATGAGGTGGTCAATTTCTTGTTGCCATTGATGGACATTATTTTGCCGCTGCTCTGCTAGTTTTAACATGGACTCAGCAAGGTCTCGTTGTTCACTTGTAAGAGATGGTAATAAGCTTATTTCCTGCCATGCTAGTTTGATTTGTGGAAGGTGACTGTTGTGCTTCATAATCCATGAAAGCCGAGAATGCAGCTGCATAGATTCTAACATAGACTGGGAATGAGCCACATCTTGCTGTTGCTGACGCAGGCTTTGGAGCTCACTTTGTAAGCCTTGTATGTTATCTTGTAGTGTAGTAATCGCAGTAATTAAAGCTTCGCCCTCTTCACTACTGATGGCTGTGGGTACAGATGTTTCGAGAGTCAGTGTGTCAACTGACTTACTGGCTTCTTGGGCTGGCTTGATGGAAGCACTTTCGAGAGGGGCTTTAGTGCTGGGTGTGATAGCAGCTGGGGCACTGTTGGATTTCAATATATAATTTTGTTGGTAATAATTGAGAGCAAAGATTGATGTTGCAGAACCCACGATAAAAGCGAGCACAAAAAGAGGCCAGCGTCTTGTTTTTGCTGGTGTTTTTTCAATAGCTTCCTGCTCCAGAGGATCGGCTTCAATCACAATGGCTTCATCAGTGCTTGTTTCAGTGGTTTGTTGTTTATCACTCATGCTTTAATCATCGTTCAACCAGCGGGCTACGTCCAGTGCATGATAGGATAAAATTAAGTCTGCCCCTGCGCGTTTGAAGCCCAGCATGGTTTCGAGTACAACACGTTTTTCATCAATCCAGCCGTTGGCAGCCGCAGCTTTGACCATGGCATACTCACCAGATACGTTGTACACAGCCATCGGCAAGTTGGTCGCATCTTTGACTTCACGGACAATATCCATGTATGCCAAGGCAGGTTTGACCATCAACATATCAGCGCCTTGTTCAACATCCAGTAATGCCTCTTTAATCGCTTCGCGGCGGTTGGCAGGATCCATTTGATAAGAGGCTCTGTCACCAAAGCTTGGTGTGGAATCAGCAGCATCGCGGAAAGGGCCAAAGTAGCCCGAAGCATATTTCACGGCATACGACATAATCGGTGTTTCAGTAAACCCTGCTTCATCCAAGCCTGTGCGAATGGCAGCAATCATGCCGTCCATCATGCCCGATGGTGCAACAATATCGACACCTGCTTTGGCATAAGATACTGCTTCTTTTTGTAGGTTTTCAAGGGTTGCATCATTATCGACTTCTTCACCGCACAATACGCCGCAATGACCATGTTCGGTATATTCGCAAAAGCATGTGTCGGCAATCACGCACATATCAGGGCAAGCTTTTTTGGCAGCGCGAATGGCTTTTTGCACAATACCTTCATCATCCCAGCCAGATGCACCGATGTCATCTTTATCAGTGGGAATGCCGAATAAAATAACGCCTGGAATACCCAGTGCTTCAACTTTGCGAACCTTTGTTGCTACATCGCTTAGAGGAATGCGAAATACACCTGGCATACTTTTTACTTCAATAGCTTCTGTGATGCCTTCATCAACAAATAAAGGGTAAATAAAGTCGGCTACTGATAACGATGTTTCACGCACCATGCGGCGAATGGTTGCTGTTTTGCGTAGTCGGCGTGGGCGAATCGTTAAATCGGGTAAAGACATTGTATCAGTTGCTCCGTTGAGAGAAATATTCTGCCAAACCCTCCAGCATGGAGGGGAAGTTGGCATGCTTGGCGATAATCTGCACCTTCAAATCAAGTTTGTCAGCAGCATCTGCGACTTGTTGGCTTATGGCAACAAGAATAGGTCGGTTGGCAAGCTTAAGGTTGCCAATGCGTTGAAGGTAATGCTCGGCAGTTCTTGAACTACCTAGCAGACAGGCATCTATACTGTTCTTTTCCAGCATGCTGAGAACTTTGCTATTATCGTCATCAGGGCAAATGCTTCGGTAAGCCTTGATAAGACATGTTTTGATACCTTGTGCTTGCAAATATTCAAGCAGTTCATTGCTGCCTTCTTCGGCTCGGAAAAACAGTAAGGATTGTGGAAGACCATGTTTTTGATAGGCTTCTATAAGCCCTTGTTGGGATGTAACTTTGGGAATGATGTCGGCTTGCATGGCATGCTTTTTTAATGCTGCCGCAGTTCTTTTTCCTACCACTGCAATACGCTTGTCTTGAAAGGTATTTATGACGAAATTTGAGTTGTTTTCAAATACTGCCTGAATGCCATTCACGCTGGTAAAGGCAAGATCACTATAATCTTTGGCATGGCTTAAACCTTGTAGAATAGAAGCGTGAAGACTTTGATGTTGCAAGCAAGGAAAGGCAATAGCGGTGGCTCCTTTTGTCGCAATCAAAGCCTCAGTTTCAGCACTTTGCTGCACTGCACGCGTAATCAGAATGCGTTTACCTGCAAGGGGTGAATTTGGCATGCCTGTACTGTATAAACAAAATGATTGTAAGACAAATGGATGAAGAATACATGCCATGTATAGGGCAGCTCGAAAAAACTCGGTACTTCGCCAAACTTGTGCTTTTCACCCCTAGCGGCGTTGAACAAAATGGATAATAGCGATGCTATTACTCATTTTATTGCGCCTTGCCATGAGAGAAAATCAACGTCGTTTAACTCGTGCGAGGTTTTTCGAGGTGCCCTATATTTCAATGCTTGCCATTGTGTTCGAAATATGTTGTCATAGTAATATGGCAACTAAAAAAGTAAAAGAACAAGCACGAAAAGTATTAAAAGATATATTTGGCTATGATGAATTTCGAGCCATGCAGGAAGATATTATTTGCTCCTTATTGGATGGCAAAGACGCATTTGTATTGATGCCCACAGGTGGCGGTAAATCATTGTGTTATCAGATTCCTTCAATTATGCGTGAAGGCACAGGCATTGTTGTATCACCGTTGATTTCATTGATGAAAGATCAGGTGGATGCATTGACCCGTTGTGGCGTAAATGCAGCATATTATAACTCATCGCTGAAAGCGGCAGAGGGCAAGGATGTGTTGGATCGCTTTGAAGCGGGTGAATTAGATTTATTGTATGTCGCGCCAGAGCGCCTATTAACCAAGACTTTCCAAAAACGTTTGGAAAACGTGAAAGTGGCGATGTTTGCCGTCGATGAAGCGCATTGCGTTTCTCAATGGGGGCATGATTTCCGACCTGAATATGTGCGTTTGGGTGAATTGCGTGAAACTTTCCCTGATGTTCCGATGGTGGCACTGACTGCAACGGCTGATGAACATACACGTGAAGATATTGCAGATCGTTTGAGCCTGCAAAAGGCAAAACGTCATATTTCTAGTTTTGACCGCCCGAATATTCGTTATTTGGTATCGGAAAAACGTCAGCCTTTAACCCAAGTATTACAGTTCTTGGAAGACTGGAAAGACTGCTGTGGTATTATTTATTGTTTGTCTCGCAAACGTGTGGAAGACATGGCTGTAAACCTTCAACGGCATGGCATTCGTGCTGCGGCATACCATGCGGGCATGCCAGGTCGTTCGCGTGAGAAAGTGCAGGATGACTTTTTACGAGACCGTGTAAAAGTGATTGTTGCAACGATTGCTTTTGGTATGGGTGTGGATAAACCAAATGTACGCTTTGTGATTCACCATGATTTACCAAAATCGATTGAGTCATATTATCAGGAAACAGGTCGTGCGGGTCGTGATGGACAAGAATCTGAAGCTTTGATGCTTTATGGTTCTGGCGATGTGAACTTGGTGCGCCGTTTGATTGAGAATGTCGAAAATATTGATCAACGCCGTGTGGAAGTGCATAAATTGAACAGCATGGTGGCTCTTTCTGAAGCATTAACATGTCGTCGCCGTGTATTGCTGGGGTATTTTGGTGAACATTTGGAAGAAGATTGTGGCAACTGTGATATTTGTCTTGATCCACCAGAGACTTATGATGGTACGGAGTTGGCACAGTTGGCGATTCGCTGTGTGAAAGAAGCCAAGGGTGATTTTGGTGTGGGTTATATTATTGATGTGCTACGCGGTTCTAAAAATGCGCGCATTATTGGTAATAAACATGAAAAACTGAAAACACATGGCAATGGTGCGGATATTAATGGTGATGAGTGGACTTCAATCCTAAGGCAGCTGGTGCATCAAGGTTATTTTCAGCAAGATGTTTCGCGCCGTGCTGCTCTTGTGGTAACAAAAAAAGGTGAGCTTTTACTCAAAGGTGGTGCAGCAACACTGGCACGTTATCAACCTGGTCTTAAACGTAAATTACGTCGTTTTTCACAAGGTAGAGATGAAGCGCTATTTAAGAAGCTTGTGGCGATGCGTATCGCATTGGCAGAGGCGGAAGATGTTGCCAATCATGTTATTTTAAGTGATGTGGCTCTAACTGAAATTAGTCAGTTTGTGGGCGAAATAAAAATTGATGATTTACGTAAAGTCAGTGGTATGGGGCAGCATAAGTTGGATGCTTATGGTGAAGCTGTTGTGGCTGTGTTGAAGGCCCATGCTTCTGCAAGGTCTAGTGGGAAGATGAGTGATACCAATGGTTTTCCTAAGCTTCTTGCCAAAGGCCCTGCGCCAACGGATGGGCAAAGCCACACTTGGAATTTGTATAAAAAAGGTGTGAGTATTGAAGATATTGCTGAACAACAGGGCGTTTCTGAAAAAACGGTCATTAATCACTTTATTGCCTTGGTGCGCGCTGCGCAGCAGGTTGATGTGTCAAAAATTGTGCCTGATTTTGATCAAGTTATGAGCGAATTGGATGATGCCGATCCTTATGCATCGTTAACTGAAATTAAAAGTGAGTTAACGGTGGATTTAAGCAATGAAGAATTTCGTTTGGTGCTAGCATGGCGTGAGGGAATTGGCGTAAGCTAATTTCTGTAAAGCGCAACAGTAAAAGCCAAGGTTATCATTGATAACCTTGGCTTTTTTATGAGGGCTAAAACGCGCTGTAAAGTGTTAGACCAATTGCCGCAAACATGCTTGCCAGACTGCTGAATAATAATGTTTGAGCAGTTCTTAGGCGTGATGGGTTGCCATGTTGGATAACAGGCGGTGTTTGTTCGCTAAAAGAAATATTTTGAATGAGTTGGGAGAGTGTTTGAAGTTGCTTCCTTGTTTCTTGTGGTTTGTTGACAGGAAGGCGTTCATTCAGTTCTTTTAAGGTGATGATGTTTGTATGTTCAGCTGCATTCATGATGGCATGGGTGAATAATGTAACAGCCTGAGTCTTTACGCGTTTTCCGATAATGGCCTGGAGGGCATCACAAGTACGTGCATGTTGGCGTAAAGGGCTTTCAAAACGAAAGCTTTCTTGATTGCTTTGTTGAGACCACATGGCATCACGCAATGAGCCACAAATTATGCCTGAATATGCTGCGCTGTTAAGGCAGGTTATTTCAGTTCCCAAGATGATGTATTCGATGTAAATAGGATTTCCTTTTCTATCTTGAAAATGAATATTTTCCAATATATGAGCACCTTGTTTATGCAATAAATGCATGTGATGACGAATTCGCATGTGCCCCCATGCTGCGATAAGCCATGGTTTTGCGAGAAATAATGAGGCAAATAATAGAGATATGGAGATAAGGGCTAGATTGGGGGATAAATTGTGTGTAAATAAATCTAGCATCATGATTCTCCGAGAAAGCTAGCTTGCATTGAAAGAGCTAAGTTATCCGTGACGGGCATCACAGTATGCGCTTGGATAAAATGGGCACTTCGAAAAAACTCGAAACTTCGCCAAACTTGTGCTTTTCACTCTTGGCTGCGTTGAATAAAATGGGTAATAGTGATGCTATGACTCATTTTATTGCGCTCTGCTATGAGTGAAAATCAGTCATCGTTTGACTCGTGCGAGGTTTTTCGAGGTGCCCTACTGTTGAATGTTTGATGTTGTAGCCTCTCCCATTTTTATGCAGGAGAGGCTACGGGGCACCTCGAAAAAACTCGGCACTTCGCCAAACTTGTGCTTTTCACCCCTAGCTGCGTTGAAT
>JALUHL010000204.1 GCA_027053695.1 Ghiorsea sp. | reverse complement strand
CGCCAAACTTGGCAAAGCGTTTTAATGTTTCAGCAAGTTTAGCTTGCTTAATTAAACTGCCAATTTCGGGGATTTGGCTTTTGTGTAGATAAATATTTTTGGCGGTATTGTTTTGCAATACATCTTTTCGCCATTTCGCAACACGCTGATAATGTTTGGATACCTTAAAACCATGCTGCGCAATATGAATGGCAGCTTTTGTATGGTGCTTTCTGTCCAGTCTGCCGTATTTCGTGATTAAGCGATCAACGCCTGCAATCAATCCAGGTACACCTGCGGATTGCGCACCATCAATGCTGGATTGAGTTTTATATACTTCACCATTGCCAGCCAAAGTGGGCGATATTTCGCGGGCATCGAGCATAATATATCGTTTTTCCTTGGCGATATACAATAAGAAGAAACCACCGCCGCCAATGCCAGAGCCTGTAGGCTCAGCAACACCAATAGTGAGCGCTAATGCCGCCGCGGCATCAAAAGCATTGCCGCCTTGCCTAAGAATATCGATAGCAGCGTTAGTGGCTAAAGGGTGAGCAGAGGCCACGATGTTGTGCTGGGGCAATACCTCTGCCCAAGCAGTGTTTATCCATAGCAAGCTAAATAGAAAGAATCGAATCATAACAGCCCCTTGTGTGCGTAACGTTCTAACATCGTGGCATTGCCCATTAAACCACCACTATGAACATACAGTACCGCGCCTTGAATACTTTGCATACTTGCTAATAAGGTCTGCCACATTAGCGGCGCATAGATAAGGTCGAATTCAACGCCGCTTTGTTTCAATGCTTGATAGGTTTCTAAAAACTCAGGGTAGGGTTTGGCAAAGTGATATTTACGCGATGGTTCAAGCCATTTGAGATTATGTGGCATGCTTCCAAACTGCTGCATTTGTTGTGCTAAGTAGATGTTATTGCCTACGCTTGCTGTGGTGAGAACTTTGCAGTTGGGCAAATGTTTGGCAAGGTAATAGGCGGTTGTGCCAGTGCCTGATGGGGTGACGATATTGAGTTTGCTGATGTTTTGTTTTTGTTGCCACTGCTTGATTTCACCCGCCAAGACTTTTATCCCTTGCTCTGCCAATGGGTCAGCACCACCTTGCGGTATCACCAGTGTTTTATCTTGGCTTTGTAACTTGCGGATGGTGTTTTCATAGTCGGTTGTTTCTAATAATATCATATCCAAATCAAGGGCTACTTGAAGGTTGCCTGTAGGATGTCGTTTGAGCTTTGATGCTAAGGGTTTGCAGTAATAATGAAACTGCCAGCCTTTTTGCTTGCACAAAGCAGCAATGGATAACATGGCATTGGATTGTGTGCCGCCGTAGGAAATGATGGTTTCGTAAGTTTCAGGTGGTGTTTGCAGTAAAGTATAAAGTTTGCGGTACTTATTGCCGCTGAGTAATGGGTCAATCAGTTCATCGCGTTTGATGAAAACATCAAAGCCTTGGAAATGAAAGGGTGTCACTTTACTTGGCATACAATCCATGATGAGTGGGAATCTAACACTCTTTTCTAAATGACATAGGATTAGCCTATCTTTTATTTCTTCGGGCTCTTCGTATGCTTCGTGGTTTATTCATATTCCTCTGTGTTCTCTGTGTCTCTGTGGTTAAGTTTTTATGTTCATTTTTGAGCAGCCAAAAACGAACCAAAAAGCTGCCCCTTAATATCTGCGTATATCCTCACCAAAGCTGGAAGCCGGGCGCAAAATAAAGCACGTATTTTGCTTTCTCCCCTTCTTCCATCTTTTGTTCGGCGCAGCTATAGCAGGGGATTCTGCCGCTCTTGTATAGACGTGAATCTACAATTTTATTTCTTCGTGCGCTTCGTGGTTTATTCTCCTCTGCGGTTTAATTTGTGGTTCAAATATATTGTTCAAACAAACGATGTATACCCGTAGGCACGGCAAGCCCTTCCCAAGACCTAAACCACTGCCCATTGCCTTTTGGTAGTTCTTGTTTGTTCTCTATGTAAAGGTGGATACGTCTGTGGGTAAGCTGATGAATATAATCAGGTTGTTGTTTGGGTTTTATCTCTAAGGCTTGAATAGGTGGAGTCCAAAGCCCTGCCCAAATGCCTGAATCAGGGCGCTGCTCTAACCAAATACCATGTTGCTCATGTTGGTGCACGGATACTTGCCAATACACATCTTTCACTTTTATTGATGATCTTTTTTTCGGCGGTTCAGTAAAAGCTGATTGACATGATGTCTTT
>JALUHL010000203.1 GCA_027053695.1 Ghiorsea sp. | reverse complement strand
CGCCACAAAACCAAGCAAATACCATGTCATTTTTTGTGCACGAATACGATATGCAAACACAGCCGCCGCCACAGCTAAAATCAATGCCGCAATATTGGATATATGAAATATTTTGCCCGCAATCGCCCCTGCTTGCATGGATTGAAGCTCGCTAAACAAGATAGGCGCAACCACATAAGCAGGCACAACCAACAGCCCCAACATCAAGGCCAAGCTTAGCCTAAGCCCTGAATAATGAATGGGTTTTCTGCTCAATTATTTGTACGAAATGGCAACAATTTCAAGCTCTCTATCACCGCCCGGTGCACGCACCGTTGCCATATCGCCCTCTTCTTTGCCAATCAAGGCTCTGGCAATGGGGGATGTGATTGAAATGGTTCCATTTTCAATTTTGGCTTCATCTTCACCCACAATTTGATAGGTAATTTCTTTATCTGTGTCTAAATCAACAAGTTCAACCGTTGCCCCAAACACGATTTTATCTGACACAATGCTTGCAGGGTCAATAATCTGAGACCGCGCCAACTTATCTTCCATCAATTTGATACGCGCTTCATTCATGCCCTGCTCTTCTTTAGCCGCATGATATTCAGCATTTTCAGACAAATCACCATGCGCCAATGCTTCTTCAATAGCTGCGATAATTTTATGCCGCTTTTCGCCCTTCATGCCTGCCAATTCTTCACGCATGGCATCAGCACCTTGCTGGGTCATAGGAATTCTATCCATTATGCCACCTCGTCCTTATGGTAATCTTGAATACTTTTAACCACCGTCACATCACTACCATCCACCATAGATTCGACCGCAGCCAAGCCGCCTGCCATGGTTGTGAAATAGACAATACCTCTATCTAATGCTGCTTGGCGAATGGATTTTGAATCTGCAATCGAACGCTCACCTTCTGTGGTGTTCACAATAAAGTCAATCTCATCGGATAATAATTTATCCACAATATGTGGGCGCACGCCATCAGTGACTTTAGCAACTTTAGTATTGGTTATGCCCGCATCATCCAAGACAAGACCAGTGCCTTCTGTGGTCATCACCTCAAAACCAGCATTGACCAAGTTTTGCGCCAACTCAACCACTCTATCTTTATCCGCTTCACGCAAGGATACCAATGCCACACCTTTATTTGGGAGCCTAGAACCACCGCCCAACTGCGCTTTGGCAAAGGCAGCAGGGAACGTGGTTGCGATACCCATCACTTCACCTGTGGATTTCATTTCGGGTGACAATAATGGGTCAACACCACGGAATTTCACAAATGGAAACACAGCTTCTTTCACGGCTTGGAATGTGCGGGGCTGCTTGATTTCATCAATGCCCAAATCATCTAAGGTTTTGCCAGACATAATGCGCGCAGCCACTTTAGCTAGCGGTACACCTGTCGCTTTGGACACAAAGGGAACAGTGCGTGATGCGCGCGGATTCACTTCTAAGACGTATATCGTCTCGCCTTGAAGCGCGAATTGAATATTCATTAACCCGCGTACATTCAAGGCTGTACCCAAAGCTTTGGTTTGACGAATGACTTCATCAATAATGGTTTGTGAAATCGAATGCGGAGGCAGGCAACACGAAGAATCACCAGAGTGAACTCCAGCTTCTTCAATATGCTCCATGATACCGCCAATCACCACCCGATGCTCATCGCAAAGCGCATCCACATCCAATTCAATGGCTTGATTGAGGAAGCGGTCTAACAATACAGGGTGATCAGGAGAAGCTTGCACTGCTTCCGTCATATAACGAAGCAATCCTTTTTCATCACGCACGATTTGCATGGCACGGCCACCCAACACATAAGATGGACGAACCACCACAGGGTAACCGACTTCTTTAGCCACTTGCACTGCTTCTTCTGTAGAGCGGGCAATGCCATTTTCAGGTTGCAATAAGTTCAAATCATGAAGCAGTTGCTGAAAGCGCTCTCTATCTTCTGCCAAATCAATCATATCTGGGCTAGTGCCAATGATGGGAACACCTGCAGCTTGCAGTGATTCAGCAAGTTTAAGTGGCGTTTGCCCGCCAAACTGAACAATCACACCTGTAGGCTTCTCAACCTCAACAATCGCCATCACATCTTCAAAAGTTAGCGGCTCAAAATATAATCTATCGGATGTATCATAATCGGTAGAAACCGTTTCGGGATTGCAATTGACCATAATGGTTTCATAACCATCTTCAGACAATGCAAAAGCGGCATGCACGCAGCAATAATCAAACTCAATACCCTGACCAATGCGATTAGGGCCACCGCCCAAGACCATGATTTTTTTCTTGTTCGTGGGTTCCGCTTCACACTCTTCTTCAAAGGTGGAATACAAATAAGGTGTTTTCGCAATAAATTCTGCAGCGCATGTATCCACACGTTTAAACACAGGGCTCACACCTAAAGTGGAACGTGTTTGGCGAACTGTAGCTTCATCGCAATCCAACAACATCGCCAAGCGCTGGTCGGACAACCCTTCGCGCTTAGCCTGCCGCCATTCTGCTTGGCTCAAGTTGGCCACATCACGGCCTTTCAAAGCTTCCTCCAACGCAATCACGGCTGCCAACTCGCGAATAAACCAAGGGTCAATCTTGGTCACATCAAATATTTTTTCTTCGCTCCAGCCTGCTCGCAAGGCTTCGCCCATCCACCACAGACGGTCTGCGCCCGGCACTGCCAACTTCTCTTGCAAGAAAACCTTAGTATCAACATCATCAGGTACTGACTTATCAAAACCACATGAGTCCACTTCTAGACCACGCAGGGCTTTGCCCAAGCTTTCTGTGAATGTGCGGCCTATCGCCATCACTTCACCCACAGATTTCATTTGCGTGGTTAAGCGGGTATCCGCCCCTTCAAACTTTTCAAAGGCAAAGCGTGGTAATTTGGTGACCACATAATCAATGGTCGGCTCAAAGGCTGCAAAAGTTTCGCCTGTAATGTCATTCTGAATTTCATCCAAGGTGTAACCCACTGCTAATTTCGCAGCAATTTTCGCAATGGGGAAACCTGTCGCTTTAGATGCCAAAGCTGATGAACGCGATACGCGTGGATTCATTTCAATTACAATCAAACGGCCATCTTTAGGGTTGACCGCAAACTGAACATTGGAGCCGCCTGTCTCCACGCCGATTTCGCGCAGAATTGCAATCGAAGCATCCCGCATTTTTTGATATTCTTTATCAGTTAAAGTTTGCGCTGGCGCAACGGTTATCGAATCGCCCGTATGCACACCCATAGCATCAAAGTTTTCAATGGAGCAAATAATCACGCAGTTATCAGCATGGTCGCGCATCACTTCCATCTCAAATTCTTTCCAACCAATGATGGATTCTTCAATCAATACTTCATCAGTAGGCGAAGCATCCAGACCTGATGCTGCAATGTGTTCAAATTCTTCAGGGTTATAAGCAATGCCGCCGCCAGAGCCACCCAAGGTAAACGATGGACGAATAATAATCGGATATCCAATCTCATCAGCCAAATCACGGGCTTCTTGCATAGAATGGGCAAAACCACCACGCGCCATCTCCAAACCTATGCTATCCATAGCTTTCTTAAAGCGCTCTCTATCTTCAGCTTTGTCTATGGCATCAGGCTGCGCACCAATCAGTTGCACATTGTATTTTTCTAGCACACCATGTTTGTTAAGTGATAAGGCGCAGTTTAATGCCGTTTGTCCACCCATGGTTGGCAAAATCGCATCAGGGCGCTCTTTTTCAATAATCTTTTCTACCACTTCCCAAGTAACGGGTTCGATGTATGTGGCATCAGCAAACTCAGGGTCTGTCATGATGGTTGCAGGGTTTGAATTCACCAGAACAACTCTAAAACCTTCTTCTTTGAGCGCTTTACACGCTTGCACACCCGAATAATCAAACTCACAAGCTTGACCAATCACAATTGGCCCTGCTCCTAAAATCATTATGGTTTGAATATCATTGCGACGCGGCATACTGGTTTAACCTCGGGTTTAACTTCTTACAATTTCTTGCAATTTCAAGAGCGTTTTCACACAAAAAATTAGGCAGAAACCATGCCTGCCTAAACGTTCCTCTATCTATATCGCGCACCCTAACAAATTTCACGCAGGTTTGAAGCTTCTTTAATGGCAAAAAAATAGGGCGCTTCTCAGCGCCCTATCACTCTCATTTCCTTCTTGTTAAAAACTTTATAATACGCGAATCAAGTCCACCGCATCTGAGGTCATTTGCTTGATTTTTCCTTTCATTGCATTGCGCAATCTATCCACATCTTTTTTATCCATACCCGCAGCTTCTAGCTCATCAAAATCTTTCATATTTGCCATAGAACTGCGAAGTTTCTTCAAAATAAGCTGCACTTGAGCCATATTCGTATCCGCAGCAGTAGCACTGCTTATCACTGCATCACTTTGGTATGCGCCCCACACACCAGCCATCAAAAAACAAAGCGTAAAAACCAATCCTTTTTTCATATGCAAATCCTTTTTATCATCCCCTTCAGCTTCAGAGGGTTAGCTAACCTATAGATAATGTTAGGAAAAGTCAAGCCAAACAATATCCATGCCCGAAATGTATGTGATTGAAGTCACAAATCAACCTCTTTTTTTAAACTTGTGGAGAACCCCTTAATCTGTCACGTTTCGCCCTTCATTCTAAGGTTTTCTCTGAGGTAGAAATGAATCCAAAAACATTATTAAAAGCAGACATTCAAAGCCTAAAGCTTTTGCACAGAGGCAAAGTGCGTGATATGTATGCGATTGATGAGCAACACCTGTTGATTGTCACCACAGATAGATTGTCTGCCTTTGATGTGGTTTTACCGACTCCAGTGCCAGGTAAAGGCGAAATCCTTAATCAAGTATCTGACTTTTGGTTTAAGAAAATGGCGCACCTCATTCCCAATCAAACAGCTGAGTTAAGTTTAGAGCAAGCCATACCCGATGCAGAAGATCGTGATCGCGTACGCAGTAGAGCTTTGGTGGTGAAGCGTCTTAAACCTTTACCCATCGAAGCTATTGTCCGTGGTTATTTGATTGGCTCAGGCTGGAAAGAATACCAGCAACAAGGTTCTGTTTGCGGCATTGATTTGCCTCAAGGTTTAGGCTTGGCAGACAAACTTCCTGAACCCATTTTTACGCCGTCCACCAAGGCCGATATCGGCGCACATGATGAAAACATTAGCTTTGAAAAAATGTGCGATGTGATTGGTGAAGACTTGGCTACGCAAGTGCGTGATATAAGCTTAACCATGTATCAAGAAGCCGCAGCTTATGCACTAGAACGAGACATCATTATTGCAGATACTAAGTTTGAATTTGGCTTGGATGAGCATGGCACACTCACCTTGATTGATGAAGTGCTCACCCCCGATTCCTCTCGCTTTTGGGATGTAAAAACCTATCAACCCGGTGTTAGCCCACCAAGCTTTGACAAACAAATTGTGCGCGATTGGCTAGAAACATTAGATTGGGATAAAACTGAACCTGGCCCTGAAGTGGATGATACCATTATGCAAAAAACTGCCGATAAATACCGCGAAGCCCTCGAACGTCTGACACATTAAAATAAGGTTCTTAACATCCATACTCAATCCCCTTTCCAAGCATCCTTTGTTGAGCAGGTTAAAGCAGACTTTGCCCCTGAATCTGCCTTAGCCCAAGGGCTTGATGGCTATATTTATAGAGATGAGCAAGTAGCCCTAGCTGAACACATTGCAAACACCTTAGAGCAGCAAACTATTTTGATAGCTGAAGCAGAAACAGGTACAGGAAAAACACTGGCTTATCTCATCCCTGCCCTACGCTCATCAGATAAAATATTGATTTCTACCCACACCAAAGCCTTGCAAGACCAGCTGATGTTTCGCGACTTGCCTGCCGTGCAAAAGGCTTTAGGTGCGCAAAGAAAAGTAGCCTTACTCAAAGGGCGAAGCAATTATTACTGCCCCCAACGCTTGAATATGCATATCGCCAGCAACCAGCAGGAAATTTGGCAGCGCAAGACCATGCTCAAAGTTGCAAAGTGGGCGGAAAGCACCAGTGATGGCGATTTATCAGCCCTAGATTTTGATGTGTTTGAAAAAGGTGTTGGGCAATTGGTCACTGCCACAGCAGACCAATGCACAGGCAGCAAATGCGAGCATTATAAGCAGTGCCCATTGATGAAGGCGAGGCAAAAAGCACAAAGTGCCGATATTGTCATTGCTAATCACAGTTTATTATTGGCTGATGCCTCTCTGAAATCGGGAGATTTTGGTGAAGTCTTGCCCATATTTGATACCTACATCTTGGATGAAGCGCATAGTTTACCTGACCTTGCCAGTCGCCAGTTTGGTATTCAATTATCACGCAATAAGCTCATTTATTGGGTGAATGATATGCAAGCTGTGCTTGAAACATTGGGCGATGAAGCGAATTTAAAGGAGCAAGTGCGCAAGCTGGGCGCTGCTGTAATCACCGAATGGGCAAGCAAAGACCTCAAAGCCATTCGCCAAGATTGGGAAGCACTATTGGATATAGCTATATCGCGTGAAGAACGCCATGATGATATGGTGAAAATGGTAGAGCGCGCCACTTTGATATTCGAAGAAATGCAGCAGATTCTTACCCCCCAAGATGGTTATGTGGTGTGGGAAGAAGGTAAGGATGATAGAAAACAATATATCTCAGCGCCCGTAGAAACTGGCCCTGTACTGAATCATCACCTTTGGGAACGTGAAGCATCCTATGTTTTATTATCGGCTACGCTTCGCGTATCGAATAAGTTTGAATTTGCCCGCATTCGCTTAGGATTAAGCCAAGATATAGCGCAAGAAAGCTTTCACCCTTCACCCTTTGACTATCAGCAACAAGCCATGCTTTATCTACCCAAACATATCCCAGACCCAAGAGCTCAAAATTACCAAAGTGTGATGCAAAATGAGATTGAAGCATTGTTGCGCACGTCTCGCGGCAGGGCGTTTGTCTTGTTTACATCGCATTATGCCTTGAGAACTTACGCCCCACATTTACAGCAAGCTTTGCCTTGGCAAGTTTTGGTTCAAGGCGAGAGCGGCAGCCGCGATGCGATTTTAGAAGCTTTTCGCAAAGACAAGCATTCCATTCTTTGTGGCACGCGCAGCTTTTGGGAGGGTGTAGATGTGCCGGGTGAAACATTATCTTTGGTGATTATTGATAAAATTCCTTTTGCACCACCAACCGATGTGTTGCTCAAGGAACGCACCAAACATTGCGAAGCCAATGGTGGCAATGGATTTATGGACATTCAGTTGCCTGAAGCTATTGCCGTATTGCGCCAAGGCGCTGGCCGCCTGATTCGCAGCACCTCCGACCGTGGTGGCATTGCCATTTTAGATTCCCGTATCCACACCAAACGCTACGGTCAAGAAGTGGTCAAAAATTTGCCTCAAGCACCCATTGCCAATGATATCGGTGATATGCGTTGGTTTTTTGAGGATGTGGAATAAGGCTTAAGGTATCAAGGCTTGAAGTTGGGATTCAAGGCGCTGCACACTACGTCTTCCCTCAGC
>JALUHL010000202.1 GCA_027053695.1 Ghiorsea sp. | reverse complement strand
CGTGCCTAATTTGCCAATAAAAGAATCGGGCGCAAATAAATATGCAATATAACAAAGCGCTGAAAACAATAGCATCACGTTCATGGTCATGACCACGCGACCAGAGAATAAATTGGATTGGTCTTCGTAAGTAATCATGGCTGCCGATGGCTCAAACAAAGTATAAATACCCATCAAGGCGACCAACAGTACCGCACCATCAAACCATGGCACAACAATTTCACCAAAACGATAAGGACGAAACTTGGTCTTAGACATGGTGAATGAAAAACCAATCCCACCCATAGCGCCTGCAGCCATCCAAGTTAAACCCTGTATGCTAAATAATTGAAAAATGTAATTGTCTTCGGCATAACCATCACTGCCAAATAATGCCAAAGCCACCATGCCCACTAACATACCTATGTATGCCCATGCGCGGATATGCGCAACCTGCCCTTTATATATTGAGAATGTGCTTACTTCTGAATCCATAGTCATTGTTGTCATACACTTACCCCTTGCTCTTTCGAGCTATGCTTATAAGCATCTTGTATCTGTTGTTTCAAATCTTCAAATTCTTGTTCAAAGGCAATCGGATTACGGTTGCTGATGCCTGTGACCTGCAAGGTTACCCCATCACCTTCTTCTTCAACTTTAATCCAAACTTTGCGATGCGCCACGTAAAACATGATACATAAACCCAACACAAGTATGCCGCTACCCGTCCACACTACATTCATTCCAGGGTCTTTGGCAAGTTGTAGGCCCGTATAATAGGTTTGGTCATAGTCTTCCAAGATAGGCACAAAGGGCCAAGGCATCTGTGGAAGCACCCGCAGTGCTTGAATCACACGGTTACCCAGCATGGGCAAATCATCTGGCTTCTTATCAACATACACTTCGTCTAAAGCTTTGCGGAAGGCTGCTAAATTGGCTTGTCGCTGTTCCTCTTTGGAAGCCATTGAATGGGATGGCATCTGCTTGATAAAAGCTTGAAACAATGCCCATTCTTTGGGGTTGGAGAAATCTAAACCCAAGGAAAACGATTGAAAATCACGCTTGTCACCTGTTTCCGAAATCATAATAAATGAACCCTGATTAGCATCATTCATCGTAAATGGCTGCATAAAGCTGCGCACAAGCACAGGTTTCAAATCTTTGCCGCGCACAATGAAATCAACCGATGGCCCTAAATCCTTGAAATTCTTAGGCTCGCCAGGGTCAGCCATATTTTCAATGTTATACGGGCGGAAATCTTGGAATTCCATGCTAATATCGGAATAAGGGTCTTCAAACGTGTTGTAAATCCGACCCGTAACCTTATCAATATTACCTTTGTCATTCAGACGATAAAGATTGAGGTTCACTTCCGAGCCGCCATCACCAAAAGATGCTTGATAAATGCGCACGCCTTTATAAAGCAGCGGCTCATTGACAATAATATCCTTGGTCATCACCTCTTTACCATCGTCAATAATGGTTAATGTACTACGGAACTCTGATGGTGCCCCTGTAGAGAAAAAGTTGATTTCAAAGTTGTCACAACGCACTTCAAATGGCATTTTAAGGTATTCAGTATGCGTGCCATTAAGAAATGAAATTTCGCTTTCTTTAGCACCTTCTGGCACGGCCATATTGCCACGAAAACCAAATTCCGCACTCATCCAGCCACCAATTAAAACCACCAACAAAGCCGAGTGCACTGAAATATAGCCCCATTTATGGAAGCGCCCTTTATCGCCACGAAGCCATATGGTGTCGCCGACTTGGGTTTCCATCCACTTCCAACCGGGCAAGGAGCTTTTAATCGCTTCAATCGCTTTATCTTTATCATCCAAGCTAAGGTCAAATTTTTGTGCCGCATGTTTGCGTGCGCTGTCTGAAATGGTGCCTTTGCGTTGCTTCATTTCTTTGAGGAAACGTGGCGTATTGCGAATCAAACATGCGCCCAAGGAAAACATCAATAAGCCTAGAATCGACATAAACCACCATGTATGATACATATCAAACAGACCTAGGGAGCGGAATGTCCAATACCATGTTGGGCCAAATTGGAACATATAATCAGCTTGCTCTTTATTCTGCTGAAGTACGGTGCCAATCACAGAGGCAACGGACAATACTATCAGCAGCAAAATCGCTACAGGCATAGAGCCGAGTCGGTTTAAAATGGGTTTAAATGTTTGATTGATAAATGACATGGTCGCGTAGCATAGCCACATCAAGTTAAAGATTACATTAAAAAATAACCCTATTTATTTACTGCCTT
>JALUHL010000201.1 GCA_027053695.1 Ghiorsea sp. | reverse complement strand
CTGCATCCACTTTTTCCTGCTCAGATGTTGTCATATCTGATTCTTCGCTCAAGCCAAAGGCAAGCATCACATCATGCCCAGCTTTGGCCTGCTCTTGGGCTGTAATTAAAGTGTTGACCGCAGAACCGCCCCCATCCATGCGCGTGATGACATGCAAAATTTTCATGCTTTTCCTTCCGCCAATGCTTCCACCATTTGTAAAAAGTTTTGATCATGTTTTTGCCAGTTGTATTGGCGAAACGCATCATCGCGGGTTCGCTCGCGTTGTGCGGCGCTTAAAGGTGTATCCACCATCCATATCAGCTTTTCTGCCAACGCTAGCGGCGATGCATTATCCGCCAATTGGTTATGAATAATGGTCGGCACAAGCTCTTTATTGGCGGAAATCGGAGTCGCAAGCACTGGCGCGCCCCATGCATTGGCTTCTAATGTCACCAGCCCAAACCCTTCCAAACCACGGGTAGGCAGCATAAACACATCCGCTGCAAGCAACCGCTTTTGCACATCTTCTTCGGGTAAATAACCCGTGAATACTACCCTATCAGCTACACCCAATTCATCAGCCAACTTCTGCATAGACTCACGCAACGCGCCATCACCCATAATCACAAAATCAATATCTCTACCCAGACTTTTAACAATCGCTGCCGCTTGAATCATCAAATCCACACCCGTACGCGGCACAAGGTTACGAAGCGTCACCACCACAGGTTTATCCCAAGCCAATTCACTACGCATGGCATCACGCTCTGTCATATCCAAGGCTTGATAAATATCTGCTGCCGCAGGATTAACCACACATCCTCTTGCAGGAACACCAAAAAATTCAGTCAATCTATCTTGGGTAAACTTGCTTAAGCCCATCAGCTGGTCGGCGGACTTATAAAGTTTCGCCTCAAGTTTGCGCATGGCAGCAATCACCATTTGATGCTTCCATGTCATATCCAAAGCATGGCGAGTTTCATACTCTTCAAAGGCAAAGGAAAAACACACTTGCAAACGCGGCAGTTTGCAACCTGCTTTGAGCAATGCCCACATCACAAAAGGCTGCTCGCTAATCACCACATCAAACTCATCCTGATGATGTTTCCACCATTGTTTCGCTGCTGATTTCAGCTCTTTTAGCCCTGCATAACCTTTATCCCCTGAAAAAGGAAAACGAAACTCTTGGATACCAAATTGGGGCAGCTCAATCGCAATCTCCGCATCGGGTGTAGGTTGCCGTGTTAACATGGTCACTTCATGCCCTGCATCCACCAATGCACGAATATGATGCGAGAGCATACGCTCTGCACCGCCATGCACGCTTTCGGCAGACACATCTGCCACCATTAATACTCTAAAACTCAAGAAAACACCTCATCTAATAAGCTAACATCATAACTAGGTTCAGGTTCACTTGCTAGAAAGTGTTCCAGTTGTTTGCTTGTATGGAACCCCCGTATTTTTGATTTATACAATAACGCTGTTGCAGGATTCTCGATTTCAAGTTTTCTTGCTTTACTGATCTCTAAATACTCTTCCTCTTGATCAATGCCTAGATACCTCCTGCCTAATAGGTTTGCAGCAACTCCTGTGGTGCTACTCCCTGCAAATGGATCTAAAACCCAAGCACCTTTTTGCGTGGAAGCAAGAATCATTCGAGTTAAAAGAGATAAGGGCTTTTGTGTGGGATGCTTGGTGCAAGACTTTTCCCATTTCGCTATGGCTGGAAGCTTCCACACATCTTTCATTTGCTTACCATCATTAAGTTCTTTCATCAAAGCATAATTGAAATAATGCGGCACTTTAGCTTCTTTTCTTGCCCATATAATTTGCTCGGTTGAATGTGTAAAATATCTGCACGAAAAGTTTGGTGGTGGATTGGTCTTTTCCCAAGTGATAATATTTAAAATCTTAAAGTCCAATTCTATTAAAAGCTGCCCGATATTGAAAATATTATGGCTAGTTCCGCTGATCCAAATGGTTGCGTTGGGCTTCATTTTATCTCGAACAAGCTTTAACCACTTGCGGTTAAACTTGTTCATTTCCTTGAAACCTAAAGATTTATCCCACTTCCCTTTATTCACGCTGTTTATTTTTCCATTTTGAATGGTTAATCCATCATTGGATAAAAAATAAGGTGGATCGGCAAAGATCATATCAAATTCAAACTCAAATTTTGCTAATACATCTAGGCTATCTTCCTTTAATAAAGTAAAAGCTTTATCTTGAGATTTGAAATAACTTTTAATCACTACTAGGTGGAACAGGTAAG
>JALUHL010000200.1 GCA_027053695.1 Ghiorsea sp. | reverse complement strand
TAGGCTTCAATTGGTATGGGAAAGTAATAGATATAAAAGCTTTTTGAACCGCAGAGGGCGCAAAGGTACGCAGAGTTTTAGATAGATGATGAGCGAAGTAATAGACATGAGGTAGATTTATCCGCTACTTGTATATTCCGTGGTGAAACATTATTCCTCTGCGTACCTTTGCGCCCTCTGCGGTTCAAAGATAGGAAAGAGCCATCAACCAAAGTTAAGCTTGAGCTAAATCAAACGCCTCGTGCAGGGCGCGAACAGCCACATCCACATACTTTTCTTCAAAGACCACGGTGACTTTGATTTCACTGGTGGTAATCATTTGGATATTGATGCTTTCCTTGGCCAACACATCAAACATTTTCTTGGCAACGCCAGAATGCGAGCGCATACCTACGCCAATGATAGACACTTTTGCCACTTGATTATCGCC
This sequence comes from Ghiorsea sp., assembly GCA_027053695.1. GTDB lineage: Bacteria > Pseudomonadota > Zetaproteobacteria > Mariprofundales > Mariprofundaceae > Ghiorsea. The sequence continues at coordinate 1,844 of JALUHL010000200.1, read as the reverse complement.
TTTAACTTTTTTCGCGCCCATTTTGATGCAAAGCGCATTCAAAACATCCATGGTGGCTTGGTAATCATTACGCGGTACGGTAAACGTTAAATCGGTGAGCCCGTCTTCAGATATGTTTTGCACAATCACATCCACATTGATATCTGCTTCAGCCACAGGGCCAAACACAGCTGCTGCAATGCCTGGTTGGTCAGGAATACCTTTGATGGTGACCTTGGCTTCATCACGGTTGTAAGCTACCCCTGAAATTTCTGCGCGTTCCATACCTTTATCCTCTCTCGTCACTCGTGTTCCTTGCACCAAATCAAAGCTTGAGCGCAAATGAATAGGCATATTGTAGCGCATGCCAAGCTCTACGCTTCGTGTTTGCAATACTTTTGCACCCAAGGATGCAAATTCCAACATTTCTTCATAACTGATGCTATCCAGCTTGCGAGCCTTGGGCTCTATGCGTGGATCGGTGGTGTAAATCCCATCCACATCGGTATAAATATCGCAAGAATCAGCTTTGACGGCAATGGCGAGTGCCACAGCAGAAGTATCTGAGCCACCGCGACCAAGCGTGGTCACATTGCCTTGCTCATCCACGCCTTGAAAGCCCGTGACTACAGGCACGCTGCCTTGCTGCATACGTTGGATAAGATGTTCGCCTTGCACGCTTTTGATGCGGGCTTTGGCATGTTTGCCTGCTGTTTTAAAGCCAGCTTGCGCGCCACTCATGGAGTATGCAGATACACCCAGTTTATTTAAAGCAATAGCAAGCAAAGCTGCGGTGACTTGTTCGCCTGTTGCCACCAGTGCATCCACTTCGCGAGCAGGGGGGCAATCATTCATGTCATTGGCTAAGCCCAACAAATAATTGGTTTGACCACTCATGGCAGAGACCACCACAGCGACTTCATTGCCGTTATCAATCTCTGCTTTTACAATCTTGGCAGTGGCTTGAATGCGCTCAACTGAGCCTACAGATGTGCCACCAAATTTTTGCACAATTCTCATGCTATTTTCCGCCTACAGGTACAGTGGCAATGCCCACTTTGCCCATACCCAACTCACGCACCACATCCAACACATAAACCACGCGTTTATGCCTAGCCTCTGCATCAGCTCTAAGCACCACCCGCATATTCGGGTCACCTTTGCTGATATTCAAAATCCGTTTGCGCAAATCGCCATCGGCAACCTTTTCATCCTGCACAAAAAGCTGACCTTTGGCATCAACGCTGATGGTGACCTGCTCAACTTCTTTGTTGGCAGCTTGGGCTTTGCTTTCAGGCAAATCCAATTTGATACTGTTGTTGGCGGTAAAGCTTGTGGATACCATGAAGAAAATCAGCATGAGAAACACCACATCAATCATGGGTGTTAAATCAATCAGTAAATCGCTTTTTTTATGGCGTGGTCTAAGGTTCATCCACGCTCACCTTTGAGCAAGTCCACGAAATAAAGGGCATGTTGCTCAATCTCAACCACATATTGGTTCACTTTTGCTTCAAAGAATCGGTATGCGACAAGCGTTGGGATGGCGACAATCATACCCGCAGCCGTGGTGTTCAAAGCTTTGGAAATCCCCGCAGCCAACACATCCGCTTTACCCACGCCTTCCACAGAAATCACTTGAAACACTTCAATCATACCAATCACTGTGCCCAATAACCCAAGCAGGGGAGCAATGGCTGCAATCAAAGCCAATACACCAACAAAGCGCTCTAAGTGCGCTACTTCTTGGCGGCCAACTTCTTCTAAGATTTCTTTCATGATATTGCGCTTTACACCACGATTCTTCAGCGCAACCCAAAGAATGCGGCTCATGGCAGTGTTGTTGTTTTTACAAAGCTCTAAGG
>JALUHL010000199.1 GCA_027053695.1 Ghiorsea sp. | reverse complement strand
TAGAGGCTATGCCCGACTCATATATTGAGCTTCAAGTGCAACTGGCAGAAAAAGGGCGCTTGGATTTATTGGCCTTTGCGTGTGATAAACCCTCGTCCAGTGTTGTAAAAACAGACTTGGATTTGATAGAAGATGGACACACCGCCTCGGTTGTTTAGGCTCGCCTCATGAGAATCTGTCATATTGGCTTAAATTATAAAACAGCACCCGTAGAACTGCGGGAACGATTGGCTGTGCCAGAAGCGGATATTCAAAGCATTTTACAAGCCCAAATTACAAATCCTGCAATTCGTGAAGCTGCACTTTTATCCACTTGCAACCGTGTGGAGATGACATTGGTCACCCACGACCCTGATGCTGCCATTGCCTTGGCGCATGAATGGTTTGCGCAAAAAGCAAATATGCCGCTTGCTGATGTGGTTGAGCATTTGTATGCCTACACCACAGATGCTGCGATTCGTCATTTATTTTCAGTGGCGGCAGGTTTGGATTCATTGGTCTTGGGCGAACCGCAAATCTTGGGGCAAGTTAAAGCATCGTATGAACTAGCCCTAGAAGCGAAAACTGCAGGTCATATTTTACATCGCCTTTATCAATCCACTTTTGCAGCCGCAAAACGCGCCAGAAGCGAAACATCGATTGGCAGGCAGGCTGTGAACATTTCATCGTGTGCGGTGGAATTGGCCAAGCGAATTTTCGGTGACTTGGCAGGGAAAACAGTACTTCTTGTTGGTGCGGGGGAAATGGCAGAGCTTGCAGCCACGCACCTCAAAGCCAATGGTTGCAAAGAAATTTTAGTTGCCAACCGCACTTTAGAACGCGCTCGAAAACTGGCTGTAGAGTTTGAAGGCCATGCTTTAACCATGGATGAGCTTCCTGAATATATGGAAAGGGCAGATATTGTCATTTCAGGTACGGGCGCATCGACCTATGTACTTTTGCCTGAAGATGTAAAACCAGCCATGAAGAAACGTGGCGGTCAACCTGTGTTTTTTGTAGATATTGCAGTGCCGCGAGATATTGACCCGCGCATTGCAGATATTGCAGGGGCTTATGTGTATGACATTGATGATTTGCAGCAAGTGGTGCAAGGCAATCAAAAGAATCGAGAAAAAGAAGCCGAGCAAGCTAAGGTATTGATTGAGGAAGATGCGAATGCATTTTTGTCATGGCTGAAATCTTTGGAATCTGTGCCTTTGATTCGAGGCATTCAACAGCAAGTTGAGCAAGCTCGCCTTGAAGAGGTGGAAAAATCTAAGCGCTACTTGAAAGACCTAAGCCCTGAACAAGCTGAGGCAGTTGAGCGGTTGAGTAAAGCATTGATGAAACGATTTGTGCATCCAACCATGCAAACATTAAAAACTTTGCCTGATGATATTGAGGGTGATTTATTGATGGGTGCAGCCAGTCGTTTGTTTGCTGCCGAACCGATTCAAGAAGCTCACGATAAGAAGAAAAAAGATACACTTCGGGAGTCCGATGAACACGCGTCTGGATGAAATTTTAAGAAAGAAAGAAGACTTGTCTGTGATGATGGCAGACCCAGAAATCACATCAGACCCCAACAAATACACCAAGATTTCTAAAGAATATTCAGCCATTGAGCCAGTAGCAGATGAGGCGGAGCATTTCTTGGCTGTTGACCAGCAAATCAAAGACAATCAAGAAATGATGGCAGAAGAAGGCTGCGACCCTGAGCTAAAAGATATGGCGCAGATGGAAATCATTGAGCTTAAACAAGAGCTAGAAGCCAGTAAAAAGCGTTTGGACACCTTGCTTTTACCCAAAGACCCCAATGATGACCGCAATGTGATTCTTGAAATCCGTGCAGGTACAGGTGGCGATGAGGCGGCGCTTTTTGCAGCCGATTTGTTTCGTATGTATAGCCGCTATGCAGAACGTAAAGGTTTTAAAGTGTCGGTATTAACCAGTAGCGATATTGGTATTGGTGGTTATAAAGAAATTGTAGCGCAAGTGACAGGTACGGATGTGTTTGCGGTGTTCAAGTTTGAATCGGGGGTACATCGTGTGCAACGCGTGCCTGAAACCGAATCGGGCGGAAGGGTACATACCTCTGCTTGCACCGTAGCGATTCTTCCTGAAGCAGAAGAAGTGGAAATCAATATTCACACGGAAGATTTGCGTATTGATGTGTACCGCGCATCGGGTGCAGGTGGTCAGCATGTGAATAAGACGGAATCTGCGGTGCGATTAACGCATCTACCATCGGGTTTGGTGGTGACATGCCAAGACCAATCCAGTCAACATAAAAACAAAGCCCAAGC
>JALUHL010000198.1 GCA_027053695.1 Ghiorsea sp. | reverse complement strand
CTCAACCTCACCACTAAACTGTTCACTACGTTGCTGCTGTTTTAGAGCAATCTTCTCACGTAATTTATGGAAAAATCTAACCGCTGTATTGCGATGAACACCCGCTAAATCTGCTGCGATTCTAGCTATTGAACCTGCAATGAAGTATTTTATCAGTTCTAACTGCTTATTTCTGCTTATTTTACAATGCTTTATGTACATCTGATCACCTTAACTTTTTTAAAGTCAGGTGTCAGCCCCTAAATATCTTTTCTCTGCGCTCTCCGTGTTCTCTGTGGTAAAAAAACAAGTGTGAACCATTGTACCCCCTTGCTAATGCGCAGTTGTACCTGATGGCATAGGCGGTATTGCTAATGTTTTAATTTCACCAAATTGGGCTTCATATTTAGCCACATTCTCCATCAAAGCATTGGCAATGCGCTTGGCATGCCCGGGAGAAACAATTACCCTGCTATTGACCACGCCTGCAGGTGGCGTGGCTAGGATAAAGTCTAAGACAAACTCCTCTTGAGTATGCGTCACCAACATCTGATTGGCATATTTACCGCTTTGTACTTCCTGCGGCATATTGATTTGTAGCTCTTGTGTTTGTTGTTCTTCGCTCATTTCAGTTCATCCTTGGCTTGTTGATAGATTTCTTCAAGCGCGTCTATATTTAACTCTTTCAATGTTATCTCTTTAGCTTGGGCAATGCTCTCCATGCCCCTGAATCGCTTATCAAACTTACGGTTGGTGCGCATCAAAGCCTGCTCAGGGTCAACGCCCAATTTGCGAGCATAATTGACCAAAGAAAATAATACATCACCAAACTCATCTTCAATTTTGCGTTTATCTTTTTCGCTGCCGCTAGATGATTCTATTTCATGCTTAAGCTCTGCAATTTCTTCGCTTATTTTATCGGTTACACCACCCAAGTCTGGCCAATCAAAGCCTACTCTGGCTGCCCTTTGCTGTTGTTTGGCGGCATAGCTCAACGCAGGAAGTGGTGGAATACCATCCATCAAGCTTTTACGCTCGGTGTTTTTGGCATCTTTAAGCTGCTCCCACTGCTCATTGATGTCATCAGGGTTAGCATCGGCAAATACATGAGGATGGCGATAAATCATCTTTTCAATCAAGGTGTCAAACACATCCGCCAAATCAAACTTGCCGCGTTCTTTGGCAATCACGGCATAAAAGGCAATTTGAATCAGTATATCGCCCAATTCGCCTTTCAAATCGTCCCATTCATCGGTTTCAATGGCTTTTTCAACCGCCTCTAAAACCTCATGGGTTTCTTCCAAGGTATATTTGCGCAAAGACTGTAGGGTCTGCTTCTTATCCCAATCGCATTCCACCCTTAATACATTCATCAAGCTGTCCAGCCTATCAAAAGGATTGCTATGTTGACGAACTCTATGCGGCATAAAATACGCCCTTGTCGTCACTCCCGCGAAGGCGGGAGTCTATTGTCAAAGTATGGATTCCCGCCTTCGCGGGAATGACAATAAGGAAGGTCAATAGTGAGAAAATCAATTTAGCCACCCTCATAAAACATGGTAGGGTTGATTTGAAACACGACTTGATAACCATCATCATCTTTTTCTAAACACACCACGCCTGCATTTTGAAAGCGAACAGGTTGAGTGTCGCAATCGCCGCAAAGTAATAATGAAGCAAGGCGCGGCAAATGTGGCAAATGCCCCACAATCAATACATCATCATGCATCACATTCAGCTTAGCCGCCCACACTTCAGGGTTGGCGTTGGGCGATAAATCATCGGTTTGCATCACATGCCCTGACACATGCCAAGCTTCTGCAAACATCTCGGCCGTCTGCTCGGCTCTGAGTTTGCCGCTGTGTAAAACGTGTGCTGGCCTAGGTTTTTCAAACAAGCTCAAGAATCCTGCCGTGCGCGCAATATCTTCTCGACCTTGCACGGACAAGGGTCGATTGGCATCTTGAGATTCATCCAAAGCTAAGCCATGTTGAACTAGATAGATTCGCATGTAAGGTTCTCCCAAGTTATTGATTTCTAAAACCGAGGTGCATGTATGGTTCAATTAAAATCTGAGGCGGAAATTGAAGCCATGCGCCCTGCTTGCCAAGTGGCAGCCGATACTCTGGTGATGATTGAAGCATATATCAAACCCGGCATCACCACCAATGAAATCAATGAGATTGTACATGCCTACACCTTAGAACATGGCGGCATCCCTGCCCCTTTAAACTACCACGGCTTCCCCAAATCCGTCTGCACATCTATCAATCATGTGGTTTGCCATGGTATTCCTGATAATAAAAAGCTTAAAGATGGCGATATTATCAATGTGGATGTCACCACCATCATTGATGGCTGGCATGGCGACACCAGCAAAACCTTTTTCGTAGGCAAGCCCAAAGTTCGCGCGCAAAAGCTTGTGGAAGTAACGCGTGAAGCCCTGCAACTGGGTATTGATGTGGTCAAACCCGGCGCAACACTGGGAGATATTGGGCATGTGATTCAAAGCTTTGTCGAAAAGAATCGGTTTACAGTGGTTAGAGAATATTGCGGGCATGGCATTGGCAGAGTATTCCATGAAGACCCACAGGTGGTACACTTTGGCAAACCGGGCGAAGGTTTAGAGATTAAAGAAGGTATGGTCTTTACCATTGAACCTATGGTCAACGCGGGCAAACATCCTGTCAAAGTGCTCAATGATGGGTGGACAGTGGTCACCCGAGACCGCTCCCTTTCCGCCCAATTTGAGCATACCATCGCCGTACGCAAAGATGGCGCTGAAATTCTTACGCTTCCTTCTTCGGAGACCATAGTGGAGAAAACATCATGAACCTTTGGATACCTGCAGCAACACTTTTCATCGCTTTACACACGCCAGCTTGGGCAGAAGACCAAACCAGCGAGCCTGCCAAAGATACCTATACTTTAGCCATGGATATTTATGCCTCTGCGCAAGACAATGAGGTTAAGCCCAGCTTAGTTGTTGAAGCCCCCGTTCAAGCAGCGCCACCTATGATTGAAGCGCCAAAACTATCCCGTGAAGACAATGCCGCACTACACTTAAGCATTTTACGCGATGAAGTGGATCATATGACGCAAGTGGGTTTCTTTGGATCTTTATTCTCTGAAAATGAGGAGCTACAACAAGCTTTGATGCAAGATATTGAATTGTTTTTGGCAATTTATAGCGATTTGCCTATCACTTCCGAAGCTATGCTGCTCAAAGGGCAAATGCTTGCCAAACAAAACCACCCTGAAGCTGCTGTGGTGGCATGGCTGCAAACCATGTATGAATTTCCAAAGTCGGATGCATCGCTCAAAGCTAGACGCAGCATTTTGGATACCATCAAAAGCGATTGGGATGATGAAGCAGATGCTATTAAAGCTATTATCAAACATGTGCCCAGTAAAGATATAGCATCGCGTTTACGCAGCCTTATCAATCAACTTTATCCCATCAACGACCAAGATGTTGTGCAAGCTTTAACCCTGTTACAGCTTGATTTTCTCAAGCGTTTCTCTGATGACCCGCATGCCGATGAAGTGCAAATCTTGTTGGCGCATAATATGGGTGCTGAATCGGCAGAAAGCGGCATCTTTGGTTTTAGAAAGCTGCTTACCCTATATCCTGAGAGCAGCTACCGCGCAGAAGCTATGCTTGCCATTGCCGATTTACAACGCCTTCGCTTAAAAGCATACCAAAAAGCAGCCGATAACTACAAAGTACTGATTGCCCAGTACCCAGAGCATAAGCTTGCCAAACTGGCGTATGAAAACCTTGCTTTGACGCAAGCAGAGCATCTTAAAGCATACCCTGAAGCCATTGCCACCAACCAGAAAATTGTTGAGTTATACCCTGAAGATAAAGTAAGCCTTAAAGCCCTGCAAAACATCGCCAAACTGCAAAGAAGCAAAACCGATGAACCTGAGCAAGCCATTGCTACGCTTCGCAAACTGGCAACGATGTTCCATGGCTTTGAAGCACCTGAAGCCTTGCATGATGCGATTAAAATTGCCGAGAAAAAGCTTAAAAATGAGAAGCTTGCTTTTGAAATTCGTCAGCAGTTGGTCAAAGATTATCCGCAAAGCGATGAAGCACCAAAAGCCTTATTTGATATGGCAGAATATGCAGAACAATCAGGCGATGCAGCTCAAGCCAAAGCTTTATACACCAAGCTTATCAATCAATACCCAAGTGAGAAAAGCCTAGTTCGCAAAGCTCGTGAACGCATCTAAACCCATAAAACTGGTTGTTGATAGCTTTGTTTGGGGTGCAGAACAAGCTTTTGCGCCTTTGGGTGAATTAAGCTTACTACCGCATCAAAGCATCAATGCGCAGGCTATCCAAGATGCGGATGTGTTGATAACTCGCTCATCCACGCCAATCAACTCAACTTTGCTGCAAGACTCATCCGTTCGCTTTGTCGGCACGGCAACCATTGGTGATGACCATGTGGATAAAGCCTATCTCAAAGCGCAAAACATCGCCTTTTCATCAGCAGCAGGCAGCTCCACCGAATCAGTGATTGAATATATGTTATCTGCTTTTTTCGCTTTGGAAAATATGGGTAAGCTATCGTTTTCAAAAGATAAACTAGGGATTATTGGTGTAGGTCGCATTGGTGGTTTGCTGGATAAAGCATGTGGCAAACTGGGTTTACAAACATTACTCAATGACCCGCCTCGTGGCTTAAGCATGAATCTTGATGATATGTTGGTAACCGCTGATATTTTAACCCTGCACACCCCACTCACCCATGATGGTGAATATCCTACGCATCATTTAATTGGTGAAGCAGAGCTGGCTAAATTTCAAGGCAAGGGTATTATCAATGCGGGGCGTGGCGCATGTATGGATAATGCGGCTCTTCTGAATTGGCTGAATCAGGATGTTGAGCATTTTGCCGTACTCGATTGCTGGGAAGATGAGCCCAATATCCATTTAGAGCTGTTAGAGCACCCGCAAGTCTTGATTACTACCCCGCATATCGCAGGCCATTCTTTGGATGGAAAAGCTGCCAATACTTATTTTGTTTACAAAGACTTATGCGATTTTCTTCAAGTGTCACCAAGCTGGGATATGCAAGCGGCATTGCCTGAAATTAAAACCAATGTTTTGCCCCAAGGTTTAAGTCAGTCCGACCTAGCGCTGACCATGTATCCCATTGGACAAGATACGCTGGCAATGAAACAAGCTGCATCTGAAAATGATTTCAAGGCATGGTTTATAGACTACCGTAGAAACTATCCTGTGCGCCGCAGTTGGAAGAAATTATTAGACGCCAGCGGCTACGATAAGGATATATTCTTTTGAGCATTCTGATTGAAAATGAAGCAGCCATGATTACCTTGGCGGAATCATTGGCAGCAAACATCAATGCTGGTGACTGCTTTGCCCTGCATGGTGAGCTTGGCGCTGGCAAAAGCTTTTTGGCAAGAGCCATCATGCGTAGCTTGGGTGTCACCGATGAAGCCTTGCCCAGCCCCACCTTTGCCATCATCCAAGAATATGATGCGAATGACGGATTGAAAATCGCGCATATGGATTGGTATCGCCTAGAAGATGTTATGGATGTGGATAACCTTGGTGTGACTGAGTTTTTTGCAGCGCCGTGGGTAAGTTTGATTGAGTGGAGCGAACGCGCCCCTGAATTATTGCCCCAAAGCACCACGCACATCTATATTGAGCTGGATGACACTGATATAAATACAAGACATATAAGGATAGAAAAACCATGAAAATGTATGGCATACCCAACTGCAACACCATCAAAAAAGCCAAAGATGCTTTGACCGCCAAAGGTATTGAATTTGAGTTTCACAATTATAAAAAAGACGGCATTGATGAGCAAACACTAGAATCTTGGTGTGCTCAAGTCGGCTGGAAAGTGTTATTAAATCAACGTGGTACAACGTGGCGAAAGCTAAGTGCCGATGATAAAGAAAATGTAAATCAAGCCAAAGCTATCCAACTAATGTGCGTCTATCCTTCCATGATTAAACGCCCTGTGCTCGATACTGGCGATAAAATTATCGTAGGTTTTGATGAGCAGGTGTACGCCGAGCTATGAGCGCCAGTACGCATCACCCTGAAAAAATGATGCTAGAAGGCCCTGTGGGTAAGCTTGAGGCTTTGTATCATCAGGGAAACGCGGATAAACCTGCGATTGTGGTTTGTCATCCTCACCCTGTTTATGGCGGCACCATGCGCAATAAAGTGGTGTATTGGATGGCGCGCACCTTTGAAGATATGGGTTATTCGGTATTGCGCTTTAATTTCCGTGGTGTGGAAAAAAGCGAAGGTGCTTGGGATGAAGCTGTAGGCGAAGTTGATGATGTCACCGCCATGATAGATTGGTTAGAAGCCAACCACCCCCACCGCCCTTTATATTTGGCAGGCTTTTCTTTTGGCACGTATGCAGGGCTTAAAGCTGCAAGAAAAGACCATAGAATCCAACGTATGCTCGCCGTTGCCCCAGCGGTCAACTTATGGTCGTTTGACTTCATGCTGGGCGAAACTCGTCCTGTCACCATCATTCAAGGCACAGAAGATGAAATCGTGCCTTTTGAACAATCCAAAACCTTTGCCCAAAAGCTAAAAGCATCAGGTACACCCCTACATTGGTTTGAAGTCCAAGGTGCTGGTCATTTCTTCCCGCAACACTTGGAAGAATTGCAAGAGCTTTGTAAAAATATTGAGTCATGAAAGAAATATACCTTCACATGATTATTATGCTGTATTGTTCAACTTTTGTATTATATCCCTGAAACTACGTTTACCATAACATAACCATGAAACATCCTATTAATGCTATCAAGGCATTGAGCGGGTATAATGTTTTAAAAAAGTTTGATTTGCGCCTAATTACATACAAAATACCAACCCAAATAAAAGCTATTATGCTATAAACCGTTAAAATATAGCCTAAAATAATTAAGACCATCAATATACTTTCATTGCTTTTTAACAGCTTCAATATAATAAAAAAGCTTGTTCCTGAAGCCAATAAACCTATTAGAACAATTTTATTTAATACTTCCATTTTTTACACCCTGTAAATTTTAGGAACCCAATTTTTCAACTTTAATTTGACCACAAGCACCTTTGCTTTTGACTTGATATGAAACAGCTGGCGTATACCTAGACTCTTGATTGTATGACTTAGGATAAGTTATTTTGAGTACATCTCCCTTACAAAACATTTCGATGTTTTTTGAACTCAAGTGAAAATTCAAACCACTTTCAAGTGTGATGTAATTATTGTATTTCCCAAAAAAATCATTTTGACCCGCATACTGAGCAGCCACGACTTTACCAACAACATCTAAAGTTTCGCCATTGTACGCTTCAGTTTCAATTTCTTTGCTTTTATTTATGGTCATAAACACAGCCCAGAGTACAAACATAAAAGCTGTGAAAATTAATGGGATTTTCTTTTTTCTTGAATAAGTCACTTTGAAATCCAATGACATAATTCATAATTCAACATATTCATAAACTTAGAATGACATCTTTACTGTGCGAAATCAAATACACTTATACAAACGATTGAAAACAATTAAAATCTTGTAAGACCCCTTGTTGTTTTTTCGACCAAGGCGTATGATGTGTCTTATCTATGGAAATGAATAATCAACAGCCCCCATTAAGCCCAAGGC